>JADFZT010000001.1:0-25643 GCA_015232395.1 Magnetococcales bacterium
GATGCGCTAACAGGGGCTGTGGGGGAAATCTTGGAGACATTGCGAGAGGCACACCCTGATAGGCTGGTCAGGGATTTGTGGAAAGGGTGATGGGTCACCCTGATGGTGGTGTGGATTCTATAAAAAGAGAGGGGCCAAGGGAGGAGTCAAGTTCTCCCAGTGGGCATTGAGAGTAAACCAGGATATGCGGATGTTGTCGGGAATGATGATCCCCCTCTAACCCCTGAAAAGAGCGTCGCTACAGCTCCAGGATCGATCTTTATGGCTTCAGGGCACCTTTGCCCCTTCCCTGAAGGAAAACCGTATTTCAAGGAGGGAAGCGGGCGGATTAGAGCAACGCTGTGAATGTGTTGCCCTACTTCAAGGAGTGTAGTGCACAGGATGCATGTCTCCCACACAATTTAACAATATTCAAGTGTGCAATGTTGTTTTTTGGTCATCCATGCGCTGGTTAGCAAGTGACTCCTTAGTATGGATTGACAAGCGAAATGGGCGCATTTGAGTAGCGCCATGAGGGTATTGAACCGTTATAGAATTATCTTGGCTTGCTGGGGTGCTGAATGAATGAGAAGCTGTGACTTTATTGCTATCAATCATTTCCCGCCTTGGAGATTCGCCGTGAAAACAATTCTCTCCCTCATTGGCCTTTTCATCCCCCTGTTCCTGAACACTTCCCCAGCATCGGCTTTCACCGACGTTTCAAGTGGCCACTGGGCCTATGATGAAATCGAGATCATCGCTGATGAGGGTATCACCCTGGGTTGCGATACAGAGAGTTATTGCCCTGACAGTACCCTGCAACGGGCAGAGATGGCAGTCTTCCTGATTCGAGTCCTGTATGGCTCAGACCATATCCCTGATACCGCTTCCGGCTTGGTGTTTGATGACACTCCAGCCGATTTTTGGGCTGGCAATTATATCGAAAGCCTAGCTGAGTTGGGGATTACCAGCGGTTGCACTGACACCACCTTTTGTCCCAGCCGGGAAATCACACGCTCTGAGATGGCGATTTTCCTGCTGCGGGCCAAATATGGCTCCGACTATCAGCCATCAGGGGCAACGGGCAGTGTCTACGGGGATATTTCTTCAGATTATTGGGCGGGGGCTTTCATTGAGCAACTGGATGCTGAAGGGTTTTCCGATGACACCATTGATCCATCAAAAACGTGCGATACCGGAAATTTCTGTCCCAGCCTGACCATCAACCGGGCCGAGATGGCTGTTTTTCTAGTGCAAACTTTCGGGTTGACTGGATCAGCCACAGATCCTACCTCGGAAGCCTCAACCGCTTTGGTCCCTCAGACTGGGCAAACAACATCCTATGCAGACGGAGATGATGGAGATTTGAAGCCGGGTGTTGAGTGGCCTTCCCCTCGTTTCATCAATAACGGCGATGGCACTATCACCGACTCTCTGACCACACTCACATGGATGCAAAACGCTGATTGCTTTGGGTTGCAGGATTGGGAAGCGGCTCTTGAAAAGGTGTCTGGGATAAATGCAAGCACAGAGACCTGTAGTGGCTATGGTGGCAGTTATACAGATTGGCGTCTGCCGACAAAGAATGAGTTAAGGAGCCTGATCAACAGCAGCCAATATGATCCCCCCTTGCAAGCCGACCATCCCTTCATTGATGTACAATCATACTGGTATTGGACTTCATCATCTTACGCCTATAGCGCAGAGACGCAGGCTTGGAGCCTTAGCCTTGCGAGCGGTGCTTACGGCTGGGCCGCCAAGACAAGTACCGATTATGTTTGGCCTGTCCGTGGTGATGTCCCAGAGGATGATTCCGAAAGCCAAGCTCTGGTTCCCCATTCAGGACAAACCATATCCTACGCCGATGGAGATGATGGTGACCTTCAGCCGGGGGTGGCTTGGCCTGATACACGGTTTACCGACAACAGCGACGGTTCCATCACCGACAACCTGACCACCCTTTCATGGATGCAAAACGCTGATTGTTGGGGGGTGCAGGATTGGGAGGCCGCCCTCTCTCTGGCAACGGCCTTAAATGAAAACACAACCTCATGTGACGGATACACCGGTGAGCATTCCGATTGGAGGCTGCCGACTGTACTGGAGCTGGAAAGCCTTTTCGATAACGGCCAGTCGGGACCAGCATTACCATCTACGCACCCATTTGCTGGGGTTCAATCCAGCGTCCCCTATTGGTCGAGCACATCAAGCGCAAGCGATACAAGTGCGGCCTGGACGGTCACCTTCGAGAGGGGGGTGAACAGCCCCATATCCAAGGCAAATGAAGAGAATGTCTGGTTGGTGAGAGATGGGGAAGCTATCACAGATGGAGATTCCGACGGCGATGGGGTGAATGATGCTGAAGACGCCTTTCCAGATGACTCCACTGAAACCACCGATACCGATGGAGATGGGATCGGGAACAACGCTGATACCGATGATGACGGTGACGGGATGTCGGATGAGTTCGAGGAGCAATATGGCCTTGACTCCCTAGATGCTAATGATGCCGCTGACGATACCGATGGTGACGGCTCCACCAACCTTGAGGAATATCAGCAGGGAACCAGCCCGACGGTAGCTGATGACATGGATTCCACAGATGATCTTATCACCAACTCCCTTGATATGGACTTCGTGCTTATCCCCTCTGGTACCTTTGAAATGGGGTGTGATGAAGGAAATAATGACAGTGGGTCAGGATTACCCTGTCTTCCAAATGAAAACCCAGCGCACACCGTTACTATCACGCAAGATTTCTATATGCAGTCTACAGAGGTGACACAGGCCCAGTGGCAGGCGGTGATGGGAAGCAATCCATCCTCTTTTTCAAGTTGTGGTGATAGCTGTCCAGTCGAGACGGTCTCTTGGAATGATGTTCAGGGATTTATCGATGCTTTGAACAGCATGGTTGAAGGAACGTATCGGTTACCCACTGAGGCGGAGTGGGAGTACGGCTGTCGAGCGGGGACCACAACCGCCTGGTCATTTGGGGATGATGACAGCCTGATCGGGGATTATGCGTGGTATGGCTCCAATTCCGATAACGAGCCTCACCCAGTTGCCCAAAAAGAGCCCAATGCCTGGGGTCTTTTTGATATGCATGGGAATGTCCTCGAATGGGTTCAGGATGAGTTTTCTTTCACGGCATATTCAGATCATGCACTTGAAGATCCAGTGTATGAGGTGGATGGTGACACGGAGATGGTGACACGTGGTGGTTACTATGGCTATCAACCTAATGGCCTACGCTGCTCCTACCGTAGGGCAAACTCTCCGGCTAACAACAACTACTATATCGGCTTCCGTTTAGTGTGGGACCCGACCGAGACGAGGATCACCAATTCTCTTGGAATGGTATTCACTCCCATCCCCTCTGGCACCTTTGAAATGGGCTGCGAAGGTGAAGACAGCGAATCCGGGTATTCCTGCAACTCTGATGAAGCCCCTATCCATACAGTCACCATCACCAAGGATTTATATATGCAAACTACCGAGGTGACCCAGGGGGAATGGGAGGCCGTGATGGGAACCACTCCTTCCTCTTTTTCCGATTGTGGTAATGATTGCCCCGTTGAAACCGTTTCCTGGGATGACGTTCAGGATTTCATTGACTCCCTGAATGATCGTAGGGAGGGATCCTATCGGCTACCCACTGAGGCAGAGTGGGAATATGCCTGCCGGGCTGGAACCACTACAGCCTGGTCGTTTGGGGATGATGAGGATCAGTTGGGCGATTATGCTTGGTATGATTCCAATTCTGACAGCCAAACCCACCCTGTGGCGCAAAAAGAGCCTAATGCATGGGGTCTGTATGACATGCATGGGAATGTTTACGAATGGGTTCAAGATACATATTCCGACAGCGCTTACTCCAGCCATGCGGCTGAAGACCCAATATATGAGGGAAGCGGTCTTGCTCCCGTGGCTCGTAGTGCTGGGTGGTACAGCAGTAGTCTCGAGGGTCTTCGTTGTGCCCGTCGTTTTTTCCACTCACCAAGTGGGGGTGGCTATGGTTTGGGTATCCGCTTAGTGATGATCCCGTAGGCGGTGCCCCACCCAATCACTTTCCGGCAGCATCTGGCCAGGAAAGGGTGAGGGAGTCCTCAAACCCCCACGCTTCAACTCTGGAATCGATTTTAAGATTCAGGGATGCCCACTTGTCTCGCCTGGGTGACTAAATCGATTTTAGCTCTCTTATAAGAGGCTATGAGGGGCGCATGATGCCAGTCGGCTTTAAGACGGAACCACCGCCAAAAGGATGGATGGGGGGCTTATGGTCGAATTGGGAGCGAGGATAGACTAATTTTACGTGAAGGATAAGTGATGCAGCATTCATCCTGGTGTGACGGGTTTTGTGTTTTAGATAGATTTAAAAAATGACCGCTATAAAAAAAGGAAATGATTGGCCGCCCCTAGCTTCGGCTGGGGATTTCTTTTCCCGTGGAGGATGAGGATGGGTTGAAGGAAGAGCCTTTGGATAGAGATGAAGCTTGTTCAAGGTTAACCCAAAGGCTGTCAAAGGGGGTGCAATAATTTCCTCTGAACTTCTTCCGACGGTAGCACCAGGGTAGCACTAAGTGATTTCTTGGTCTGGCTTAACCATGACAACCCATTGTTTTAATTGGTGTCCCCGGCGCGATTCGAACGCACGGCCTACGGATTAGGAATCCGTTGCTCTATCCGACTGAGCTACGGGGACATGGGAGGGAATTGTAATCCGTTTTTCGGTGGCCAGCAACGATTGGGGTGGTGCTTCTGGGAGCGAGCGTGTCGCCAAGCAAAGCCGATGCATTTCATCACCCCTGTGAAAGGGAGGCGAAGAAAATACAGGTTCCGAACCACAGGGTGGCAATGATAATGATATCCCGCGTTGTGATGGCATAGAGGCTTTTTTTAAACAGGCGGGGCTTCTTTTGTTTCCACATTTCAATGGTTTGAGCAGGTGTAAGGTGACCCAGATTGGACTGGGTGATCTCCCCGTTATAGAGAACCTCAAAGCGATCCAAAGCCTGGTAAAGAGCCTTTCTGGAACCAATACCCGCCTCTTTGAGAAGGACGCTGATGCGTTCGTTCTGAAGCGCCAGACCTGACTCATCCGTTGGTGCTGAATCAATGATCCGCTGGTCGATATTCAGCCGCCCACACGCCTGATAAAAGGGGTGTTCAGTTTGGGCCGGGGCTTCAGCTGAAGCGGGCTGGCAAAACGCCTCGCTGTTTTCCGTCAGCACGTGGGAAATGCGAAATGGCGCCGCCTTCTTCAAAATCTGCAAAAAAGCGATCCCATCTTCCGGCCTCTTTTCTTGAAAAACAGTCATATACACCCAACGCGTCGCCCGATCAATCCCGACAAACAGAAACGACACCCCCTCACCATCCTCTACAGGCGGCAGCGGTTCGACATTGAGATAGATGAAGCCAGGGTCGCATTTTTTGAACATTTTGCGCGTGGTTTGAGCGCCGTTGGCTTCCTTGAACTGCACATCCCTGAAATCAGCAATATTTTGCAGTTTCAAATAGTTGGCAATGGCCTGCCGGGAAAAATCCCGATTAAAAATTCGGTTACAGACCGCTACCAGATCATCCAGGGGAAGCAGGAGATTCTTACTGAGTACAATGAGGGCCGTCTCCTGGGGCGGAGTGAGGCTCTCTTGACGGGCGCTTGATTCCGGAGCGGCTGCCTGGGCTGGCCGGTCGTCAACGGGGTCTGTCTGGGAAGCAACGTCCATGATATCCGTGGGCAGGCAAGTTGGGGGAGATCCCGGTTGATCCAAAACAATAAGGTTGATCCTGCTAATCAGAGAACGAATGGTAAACGCTATCCTCGCCCCTTGTCCATACGAGGGGTGTATCAAGCCATGGCAGGCTCCCCCAAAAACCGCTTTTCTCTGTTTAGCCCCAGCCCGAGACACCCTGCAAACAGGCCGACAAACCGCCCCCTCCTGTCCCCCCAAGCCAGATAAAAGCCCCCCCTGAAACCACAAGGAAATGTTAAGTATATGACGGGTTTGTAAAAAGGCCGTGACAATCTTTTTCTTTACCACTGATCAGTGTAGATTGCTTTTCAGTAAACACACCCAAACCAGATTTGAAAGGTCACGAACATGAAAAAGCAACTCATCCTGGCAGCAGCCGCAGTGGCATTTTTCGGACTGACAGCAGCCGCCCAGGCGGAATGTGTGGTCCATTATGTGCGGACCGCTTGTAAAGGGCAGGAAGCCATCTCCTATAAAAAATGTGGCGGCAAGCAAGCCTGCGACAAAGTGAAACCCGCCGACACCGCCGAAGCCTGTAAGGCCAAAGCCCTGAAATCCTGCAGCAACAGCCGTTTGGACATCACCAAATACAAAAAAATCACCGCTGACTTCAACGGCAAAGCCCTGGTGGGTGGATTTGATGCCACCGGCAACCCCAAAGGCGATGGCCTCAACTTTTGCTCCGCCAAGCGTCCTGACCTCAATCAGTGCGACTGATTCACCCGCTTGAAATAGCTTGAGCCTGCTGGATGCGTGTTAATATCTGCCAGATCGTTGCTTAAGCCTGCTGGATGACTGTTTGAGACGGTTCCCCGGGATTATCTCAAAGATAAAAGAGAATCCACCTAAACCCCCTTGCCAATCGTTTCGGTTACTCCCCCGAAATAGGCGGCAAAACCGTCTTCAGAGAGTCTACCAAACCCGGATCGGAGATAACTCTTCGGTCCGGGTTTTTGTTTTGAGTTCCCCTTTGAGCCTTGCCCCCCCTTCTTAATCCATAACCTTCGTCTGGAGCGTTTACTGGCCAGCACGCGATATCATGAGCCTGCCCCCTTGCTCTTGGCTTCCAACGCCTCCCACTGGGCATAGGCGGCTTCCAGCTCACCTTCAACCCCTTCCAGCTCCCCTTGCACCTCGGCTACCCGGTCTCTCTCAGACTGATAAAATTCCGGATCTGCCAATTGAGCGTTCAGCTTTTCGTGGGTCGCTTCCAAATTTTCGATTTGTCCGGGGAGTGCTTCCAGCTCCAGGCGTTCCTTATAGGTGAGGCCTGAAGCGGCTTTGCGGGGTTTGGCCGTAGGCTTTTTGGCTTTTTTGGCGTCTGCTGCCACCTCCGACGGGGGGGGAGTGCGTTGCTTCAACCAGTCGTCGTACCCTCCCGGATACTCCCCGATACGATGGTTTCCTTCAAACACCAGGGTGGAGGTGACCACATTGTTGATAAAGGCCCGGTCGTGACTCACCACCAGCAGCGTCCCTTGATAGCCCATGAGGAGAGCCTCCAGGAGTTCCAGGGTTTCCACATCCAGGTCGTTGGTGGGCTCGTCCAGCACCATCAGATTGGCGGGCTTGAGGAAGAGCCGGGCCAAAAGCAGGCGATTGCGCTCCCCCCCTGAGAGCACCTTGACCGGTGAGCGGGCGCGATCAGGCGTAAAAAGAAAATCCTGCAAATAGCTGATCACATGGGTTTCCCGGTCATTAAAGGTGATCATCTTTCGTCCCCCGGCCACACTCTCCTCCACGGTTTTTTCCAGGTCGAGTTCTGCCCGGTGTTGGTCGAAATAGGCCACTTCCAGGCGGGTGCCCCGTTGCATGGATCCGGCGGTGGGTTGAATCTGGCCCAGGAGCAGTTGCAGCAGAGTGGTTTTGCCGGAGCCGTTGGGGCCGATGATGCCGATGCGATCCCCCCGCAGGATGATGGTGGAAAAATCCTGAATAAAAGGGGTCCCGTCCCAGCTGTATTGGACCTTTTCCGCCTCCACCACCAGCTTGCCGGAGCGTTGGGCCCGGGATAGCTCCATGCGGACTTGCCCCAATTTTTCCCGGCGTTCCTGGCGTACCTGCCGCAAGCGGTGCAACTCTCTGACCCGTCCTTGATTGCGGGTACGTCGGGCCTGAATTCCCTGGCGGATCCACACCTCCTCCTGGGCCAGTTTTTTGTCAAATTTGGCCGCTTGTCCGGCTTCGGCGCTCAAAGCCTCCTGCTTACGGGTGAGATAGAGATCATAATTTCCCGGCCAGCTGGTCAAACGCCCCCGATCCACCTCGATGATGCGGCTGGCCAGGCGTCGGATAAATTCCCGGTCGTGGGTGATAAAGAGCAGGCAACCCCGAAAATTTTTCAGAAAACCTTCCAACCAGTCGATGGTTTCCACATCCAGATGGTTGGTGGGTTCATCCAAAAGCAACATGTCGGGCTTGCCCACCAGCGCCTGGGCCAGCATGGTGCGCCGTTTTTGTCCCCCGGACTGATCCTGGAAGGGCATCTCACCATCCAGTTTCAGGTGGGAGATGACCGATTCGATCCCCTGGTGCAGATCCCAAGCACCCTGGGCGTCGAGTTCATGCTGTAGTTTTTCCAGGGCGGCCATGCCCGCATCGTCAAAACGGTCGGCGAGTTTCAGGGTGGTTTCATGATAACGCCGCAAAAGGGCGCCCTTTTCCCCCACCCCCTCCGAAACCACTTCGAACACCGTCCCCCCTTGATCGTGGCTGATCTCCTGTCCCAGGCGTGCCACCCGCAGCCCTTTTTTCAAGGAGACCGTGCCGTTATCCGGCTGAATTTCCCCGGCCAACAGCTTAAGAAGGGTGGTCTTGCCCACCCCGTTGCGCCCCACCAGACAGAGCCGCTCATCAGGCTCAATCACCAAATTGGCCCCTTGGAGCAGGGGGGCGCTGCCAAAGCTGATGGAAATCTCATGGAGGGTGATCAGCGCCATGCTTGAAGGCTCCTGAAAAATACTGACAATAAACAAAAAAGAGGCATCATCCGCCCACAACTCCCTTCAAAACACAGCTTTCAGTGCACACGCCGGGGGCTCCCGTCTCCGCCAAAGCTATCTTGCGAAAAGTGCGTTGATTTTCAGGATGAAACCAGATCTGATCCAGGCTCTGGTGGTGAATGTCTCCCAGGGCGTGGCGGACATCCTGATCCACACAACACAGGGCAACCCGACCATCACAGGCGACGGTAAAATAGTTGATGGGGCTCAAACATCCCCCCTTGTGTTCGCTCTCTCGCCGGTAATCCTCGGGGGCGTTGGGAAACAGGATATTTTCCACCCGATTGAGCTTGACGTTGGGCTGGCTGCCGAAGAGTTCCTGGAAGCGTTGTTCCTGTTGGGAATCGACCGATTGGAGCTTCGAATCCATCAGCGCGATGGTCACCTGAATGTCGTCACTGGCGAGGGCCAAAAAGCCGTGAATGTTGTTGAGCACCTTGCCAAGATTGGCCCCCCGGGTGGCTTTGTAGATGTCGGGATCCAGGGAGTCGAGGGAAAAACAGATGGAAGTCAATCCCGCATCAAGCAGGCTTTTGGCGCGATCCCGAGTCAACAGGGTGGCGTTGGTGCCAAAGCTGGCTTCCCCGGCGTTGGCTTTTTTAATCAGGGTGATCGCCTCTTCCAGCCGGGGATAGAGGAGGGGTTCGCCGGTGCCGTGCAGATTGGCGATGTCGTAATAGCGGTTGTGGCACTCCTGGACCAGCTTTTCCAGGAGGGACCATTCGATCTCTCCCCGGGGCCGGGTCAGGTTGCGGCTGCCGCAGTAGGGGCATTTTAAATTGCAGTGGTTGGTCAGCTCCAAAGAGATGGTACTGGGGGGAGCAGGATAGAACACCTCCGCCGCCGGAGCCATCTCGGTGAGGGCCTCTGCCCAGCCGCGATCTTTCAGGATATTTTGCAGGTTTTGGTAGACTGCCCGACTTTTTGGGTTGAGCGTGAGGGATTTGCGCAGCACCATCGCCCCTCGGTCAAAGTTCCCCGCCTGGGCAATAGCACTCCCCAGGGTATTGAGAAAATTGGGATTATTTGGTTTCAAGGCCACAGCCTGGCGGATCAGCTGCAGGGCCTGTTTCAGGTTTCCTGATTGTAGCGCGAGGATGCCCCAGCGGTGGAGGGCCTGGTGGTTTTGGGAGTTGTGGGTGACGATTTGCTGATAAAGAGCCGCTGCCCCTTGGGGGTTGCCCGCTTTTTGCTGAACGATGGCCTGTTCCAGGGTGGGGGGAGAGTGGATTGCCGGGTGATGGGTCATGGGGCGCCAGTGGTTTCAGGTCAATGTATTGAAGGATTGGGTTGGCAGCGGATAGAATATAAAGTGGCCTTGGCATTTTTGCTTTTGGGATGAAATTTCTTGGCTGGCCTCCTTTTTTTGGATGATGACGGGGAAAGAGAGCGGGAACAAGCCCTCTCATTCATTATGGATCAATCAAGCCAAGTCTATTCGATGATAGAAAGGTAGCATGAAGATGGAAGCTGTTTTGTTGACGAGCGTCAGGCGGTTGATCGTGGTGGTGCTTACCCTCGGGGTGATGGTTTGGCCGCTTCTGGTGGGGCAGGGGGGGAAGGTGAGCGCTTCGGAGGTGAAATTGCGGACCGTTTTGCGGGTGGGGGATGGGGGGCAGCAGCGCAGTCGCCATCTGAAGCGCATCTCCAAGGCCATGGCCGCTGAGGGGTGCCCTGTGGCTCTGGAGGTACTCGCCAGCAACCAACCCACACCGGCAGGCGTTGATCTGGAATTTTCCCCCTTTCCCATTGATCAGGAGCGGCAACGGCTGGCCAACTTTCAGCTGCTGGTTCACGCCAGAAG
Source organism: Magnetococcales bacterium (assembly GCA_015232395.1). NCBI lineage: Bacteria > Pseudomonadati > Pseudomonadota > Magnetococcia > Magnetococcales > Magnetococcales bacterium. The sequence continues at coordinate 10,542 of JADFZT010000001.1, forward strand.
CATCGATGGGGAGAGCCATGTGGCTGGGGCCATCCTGGTGCATGGGACCAGCGGGATTGAGGATTTGACCTTGTTGCGGGGTGAGGCGATTGGCTTTGTCTCTCCCGAGGCCATCTCCGGCTATCAGTTACCCATGGAACTCTTCGTACAAGCCGGGGTGGAGGTCAAGCCGGAGCAGCAGATATTTGGCGGGACCCATTCCGGGGCGGTGGCTCTGCTTCTCCATCGGGAGGTGCAGGGGGTGGGGGTGGCAGCACCGTTGGCCAAGGCGTGGTCCGGCGAGGGAGAGCTCGCCATGATTGCCGAATCAAAGCCTGTTGTTGCGGGTGGTTGGTGGCTCAAAAAGGGAATGGATGCCAGCTTGAAAAAAGCGTGCAAAAAGGGCATCACCACCCTCACCGGCAAGGCCCTGAAACCTTTCCCGGGCTGGATCGGGGGGTTTGGTGAGTGATTTATATAGCAATTCAAATCAAAAATTGGACATATGCCGCTGTACTTTTTCTGTCATTCCCGCGAATGCGGGAATCCAGGGTGCCTGGCACGAACCTTTCCAAATCTTGCATCACTTTCAGCAAAATGCCGGCCTTTCTTGAAGATTTGGTTTTTCCTTGAGGGCAATCATCAACTCCCTGGATCCCCGCCTTCGCGGGGATGACGAGTCAGGGAAAAATGTCCAACTTTGAGATAGAACTGCTATAAAACGAACAAAAAAAACGGGGCCGGCTTGTCTGCCTGGCCCCGTTTGATTTCCAGATAAAACAAACCGGATTTAAAACCGGAAGGAGTAGATAAACATCAGGCGATTGTCATGGGCGGAACCGTGATCCCGTTCAGCGGAAAACTGGGTGGAAAAGGTTTCATCCTCGCCCATGGCATACTGGGCTTCCAGAACTTCCCGGCGACCCTCTTCTCCAGCGTCGATCATCGCCCCGTAAAAGTGGATTCCCCGATAATCCCAAGCCGCCTGGAGCAGGTTTTCATCCTCGGAAAGCTCTCCACCGATGACCAGGCTGGAAAAAAATTCCCCTGAATCCGCAAAGGGTTTCAAGGGGCGCATCTCCAGCTTCATCCCTTCTGGATCCAGAGGGGTCCAGCCCAGCCGGATGGCCAGGGGGTTGCCGGGGCTCCAGGAGTGATCCAGCCAGGCGTGATCGTCGAATTGATAGTTGCCAAGCAGGGGAGGCAGGGTGACCAATCCCAAAAGATTAAACTCCTCGGTGGTCCAGGAGAGGAGGGGATTTTTTTCGGCGTGGCGGACAGCCAAAAGTTCGACATCGGATTTGATGGCATTTTCCGCCAGATCCAGGGCTTCTTTGTAAAGTTCCTTGCCGCGCTCCCGGCTGCGGTTGGTTTCGTCGTTGAAGTCCGGGGTCCAGGTGCGGTCAGGCTTCAAGAAAAAATCCACCGGTTCCCGCCAGGGGTCGATATCAGCCTCGGTGGGGGAGAGGGCGGCGTGGAGGGCTTTTTTCAGGGATCGGGCCAGGGTCACCTCTTCGTCGGCTGACGGAAAGGAGGAGGTGAACATCGTGTTGGTCCCTGAGGTGTCGTTGGTGGCGGCCCAATGACCGGCTGACGGAATGACATCAGAGAGGGGTGGCCCCCCTGCCTGGGCTGGTTTGACACCTGCCAGGGTGAACAGACAGGCCATAAAAAGGCAAGATGACACACTTAACGTGCCATAGCCGGAGCGTTGGTTTGTGGAGGCTCGGAAATTTTCCGATTCCATGGACGCAACGCCTTGATTTTGTGTAATACGCGCCCTTTTCATAGATTCCCTCCCAACCGTCCGGTTTCTCCGGATGGTTTCCACCTTTCCTTGTGGTTTTTCCCTGTGACTTTGGACACCCGGTAGCCAGGTTGGTTTCCGGTATTTTCCCAGTCAAACGCCTGTGATCGGCAATGTATCACAAAAGCACCATTTTTTCTTATGGTACCATAAAGCCTGGCCGGTTTGCTGGAAAAAAAACGCACACCCAAGCGTGACAAAAGCCATTATTCAACCATCCAAGTCTAATCGGTAGGTTGGGAGAAGAGCTTGATTTAAAAATGAGAGAGGGGGGTAGGGAGGGGAGAGAGGAGTGGACCGGTTGATACCAAATTTTGGTTCAAACAATGACGTTTGACTGCTTTGGGAAACCAAAGAAAAAACCGGAGAAACAGGTCAAGATTAAAATCAAAAGAAAAACACAAACCGTGGGGGCAAGCCCCCACACCCCCGGGGGGTGGTAAATCAAAAGATTAAAAAAATCAAAAGATAAGAGAAGCAGATCAAGATCAAAAGAAAGACCTTGGGGGGAAAGAATTCCCCCCAATCCCCCCCATCTTTTTTTTTAATAGTTTAAATCAAAAGCATATTCTTCAGGATGGACTGGGAACCATATCCTCATCCACAGGATCCTCACTGTTTTCCTGCCCGATAATCGCCGCCCCCAACACCTCACTCTCATCCGCACCCGACGCTATCGCCGCCGTCACCACCGCCTTTTTCTGCGCAGGAGCCACCGAAATAGCCGCAATCACAATGGCAGCTGTATCCCCTCCCGCACGAATCGCCGCCATCGTCACCCCAGCCGCATCCCCGGAAGAACTCACCGCAGCCGTCACCACATCCGTCGCATTGGCACCAGCCCGAATCGCCGTGGAAGTAACCGTGGCCAAATCCGCATTCAAATCCAAAGCCGCCGTCACCACCTCACTGGCACTCCCACCCGCCCGAATCGCCGCCGTCGTGACACTAATCACATTGGCGTTCACCAAAAGAGCCGCCGTCACCACCTCACCCGCATCGCCACCAGCCCGAATAGCAGCGCTGGTAACGAGCATGGGGTTGGCCTGAGCCTCAATGGCCGCCGTCACAACCTCTGAAACATTCGCCCCCGCCTGAATCGCAGCCGTCGCCACCTCCTTTATCTCACCACCCGCACCCAAAGCCGCCTTCACCACTTCCGGTGTGCGACCACCCGCCTCAACCGCCGCACTCACCACCTCTTGGGTCGACCCTCCCGACTCAATAGCCGCCGCCACCACAGCCGTAGCAGGCATGCCAATACTCACCGCCGCAGCCGTAGCCGACGCCGCATCCATGCCCACACCAATCGCAGTGGCAATAATCTGCCTGTCAGAAAGATTTCCCGCTTGCCGGGCGTTGCTCAAAACCGCCTGGTCCGGAAGCCCGGCAGCAAAATCACCGGCAATATCCCCCCGAGCACTCAAGGGAAAAATCAGCAACAGCACAGCTGAGAGGAAAAAAAACCGGATGGGAGATAAAAAACGCTTCCAGAGGCTCTTCATGGTGCTCCCCGATTCCAACGGGTGGATGTCCATTTAGAGAAGAATCATATCGGGAAAGTTGCGGTTTGGCTTCTCTTTTTTGCCCACTACCGCCGGGAACGCCGTTTTCTGATCGGTGGTGGCACATCCATCCCCCGCATCCCCAAAGCCAGCAACACCATGAAATAAAAGGCATTGGCCGGAATCTGAAAATTAAAGTCCGTCAAACCGTGCAAAGAGAGAGAGCCGGTGGCGGTCAAGCTGGCAAAAAGCAGCCCCCGGGCAAAAGGATCCTTACGAACCAGATAGGCCCGCACAATCATCACCCAGCAGATGAGAGCCCCAGCCATGATCAGGCCATACCCCACCACCCCCCGTTCCGAAAGAATTTCCAGATGGTCATTATGGGCGTGGTCGTGAAAAGAACCCGGCAGCCGACCATCCCGATAGAGGGGAAAGGTATAAGCGAAGGTGCCGGCCCCACTCCCAAGCAGAGGAAAATCAGCAATGATATCGACCGTCTGGGCATAGATACCCCAACGACCCTGCTCTTTTAAATCGGTCTCGATATAACGCCCGGTCAAATGGCCCAATCCAAACCAGGTGCCCGCCAGGATGGAGATCAAAAGCAGAGGCACCAAAAGCCGCTTTTCCCGCTGGGATTTGTGTTTACGCATCCCCGACAGGCTGGTCACCACCAGCAAAGAAACAAAAAGACAGGCGTTGCCGCTTCGGGATTGGGTCATAAACTGCGCCAGCAGCATCGAAACCATCAACATCGAGACGATCCCCCGGCGTCCGGTCAAAAATTTAAGCCAAGCGTGTAGGGTCTCCCCCCAGGTTTCCGGGACATTCCGGCGACCGTTCATCCAGCTGATCATGAGCCCCAACGCCACCGGAAAAGTCAGCTCCAAAAATCCCGCCAAATGGTTGCGATTGATAAAGGTACCACTCACAGGATTGGCCGGATCGGGGTCACCGGTCAAAATACCGAAAACCGCCTGAAAAGCCCCGGAAAGCATCACCACCCAAACCAGTTCCGTCAGACGCGCTCGGGTGGGTGTCAGCACCAGAGTCAGCCAAAAGGCCCCCAGGTAGGCGAGCCCTTTTAACAGCTCCACCCCCGTTGCGTGAGGATCCAGGCTGATGGGGCCAGCGCCAGGGGGCAGGATACCCGCTTCCCGCAAAATCACGCTGGTGGGGGAGAGGGGGGTCAGCAAGACCTCCGGCAGGGGAATCATCTGGATCACGGGATAGAAAAAACCCAGGATCAACAAAAATATCGCCATGCGCCCCCTGGGCATGGCCCCTTCCTGGCGATCCTTGCCCAACAGCCGACCCACCGCCCAAAGAGCCAACAGCCCAAAAATCCACACCTCGGCGATCCCCCAAGCCCAGGGACGATTGGAGCCCAGGGGGAGGGGAAGGAGGATCAAAAGCGCCAAAAAGGCCCGAAAGATCCAACGCTCCCAAAAAGAGTCCTCTTGGAGGTTCATTTCGATCCCTCCAGGCCGAGGTTGAGCCTTTGACGGGCGGCTTTTTCACGAGCGGCTTTTTTACGGGAATCGATGCGTTGTTGCTCGGCGCGCTTTTGCCGCTTGAGATAAGCCTGCTCGTTATAGTGCAATTTACGCCGTTTCAGCAGATCCGCCAAAAGAGCCAGCCACTCGGGATTGTTCCCCAGCATGGGCCGGACAAGATCCTCCTCGTGGAGGCGAACAGCTGTTTGCAGAATGTTCTGGCTGTAGCGGGGGAGGGCCTGGGTCACCAATTTTTGGATCATCCCTTTTTGGCTCGCATCCAACAGCGGCCACAGATTAAATCCGATTCGGGAGCCGGTTTTTTGCATCACCTCCGACCAGGGATCCAGGCGAATGGCCCGCATCAGCAGTTCGATGGTGTGATCCATCTTTTCCCCTGCCTGAATCCGGGCCTGCACCTGAAGGAGCAGGGGATAGCCCCAGCTGGGGCGGCGTTTGGCTGCTTCCTGATAGAGCGCTGCCGCCTGCTTGAAATCAGCCTTGGCTTCGTGACTTCCCGGGGGATGAATCCGGGCGCGATGGTGGTAGAGACGCGCCAGGGTGAGGTGGTGGTCGGCGTGGAAGGGCGCCAGCTTGCGGGACTGCTCAATGGCGTTGACCGCGAGCTGCCACATCTGGGGCTCCGGCACCTGGGGAACCTCCGGATCTTCCCAGGCATCGAGAATCAACCGGGCGGGAATGGTCTGAATACTGGCAAACCCCCACACCCCCGCCCAGACCAGCAGGGTGAGAGAGAACGCCAAAACCAGGTTATAGAGACTTTTTCGCCGCCAGTTGAGACGGGAAATAACCTCTACCCGCAAATCGTGGGCCGAACCATCCACCCCTAAAGCCGGATCCACCCCCCCGTTGTATAAACCTTCCCCCGAACCACTTTGAAAGGAGCCCACCGGTCCTTCTTGAAAGGAACCCGCCGCCCCCCCAGACGGAGGAGAGCCCGCTTCACCCTCAGGGGGAAAATCATCCTGAAAGGCGTCTGCCAAATCCCTTTCGGCGGCGCTCTCAACCCGCAGGCGGTTTTCTCTATCGTAAAAGGATTCGGCCATGATCCATTTGACTCCACTCAACCATAACCGTAGGTACTGCCATAACCGTAGCCATAACCCTTACCCCCCCGATAGTAGCTGACCTCTTTCATATCCACATTGTTCATCACCAGACCCAACACCCGGGCACTGGAGCGATAGAGCTGCCGGACCGCTTCCAGCACCATGTCCCGGTGGGCCTTGCCGGCACTCACCACAAACACCACCCCATCGGCCTGAGCCCCCACAATACGGGCATCGGTCACCGCGAGCACCGGTGGGCAGTCGATGACGATGCGGTCATAATCCTCCCGCAGGATTTCCATGATGCGGGTCCATTTGCGGCTGGCCAGCACCTCGCTGGGGAAAGGCAGGATCTCCTGGCAGGGGAGAATATGCAGCCCCTCCACGGTGGAGACGATCTCCTTTTGGATCATCATGCGTTCGTTGGAAGACTGCAACTCCTTGCCAAGCCCTGCAAAAATATCGGAGCCAATCCCCCCGCCAAAAGTATCCTGACCCACCAGCAGATTGGTAATCCCACCGGTGGAACCCACATTGAAAAATTGATTGAATCGGGGTTTGCGCAGATCCGCCTCCATCAGCAACGTCCGATCTCCAGACTGGTGGAACGCCTGGGCCAGGTTGACCGCCACCGTGGTTTTGCCTTCCGAAGGCACGGTGGAGGTGACCATCACCACCTTGGGAGGGGTATCGACGTTGGAAAAGAGAATGCTGGTTCGAATGGAACGTATCGCCTCGGCATAGGGCGAGCGGGGCTGGCTCGACATCATCCCCTCCGGAGGTGGCAACGCCTTGCCGATGGTGCTGGAAAGCTTGGGCAGAGTAGCCAAAATCGGCAGCCCGCTCATCTGCTCCAGCTCCGCCGGATCCCGAATGGTGCGATCCATATATTCCAGCATCAGCGCCAGGAACACCCCCAGCACCAAGCCGGCCATGCCCGCCAGGGTGACGATACGCCGTTTGTTGGGTGCAAAGCTGCCCCGGGGAGTTTGGGCAGGATCAACAATGCGAGCGTTGTCAGGCTCCATCCCTTCGCTGACGCCGGTCTCCTTGAACCGCTTCAGGAACATGTCATACAGCTCCCGGTTGGTAGCCACTTCCCGCTCCAGATTGGCGAGATGAAACGCCTTTTTCTGATAGCTTTGCAGGCGCATCTTTTGGGCGTTGAGCTGCTGGGCAGCTTTTTTTTCCTGAAGCTTGGCCACCGAATAGTCATGCTTCATGGTGGCGACGGAGCGGCTGACCTCCTCGGCAATTTTCTGTTTGATCTCCACCAGTTCCGCCTTGGAACGGATGATTTTGGGATGCTTTTCGCCATACCTGCCAGCCAGATCCGTCAGGCGCAGGCTGACCTTGTTGGCCTCTTTTCTCAGACTCACCACCAGCTGATTGTCATCCAGGGGCAGATCCCCCAGTTGGCCCTGATACTCCTTCAGCAGCGCCTGAAGCCGGTCGTAGCGGATTTCCACCTCGGTGCGGCGGGCCTGGGCCTGGAGCCAGCGGACGTTGATCGCTGAAAGCTGCTGGGCCTCCATGGACTCCTTTTCCTGGGATCCCACCAGGCCGGTCTGCTCCCGATAGCGCTGCAGCTCCCGTTCGGACTCCTCCAAACTGGTGCGCAACCCTTCCAACCGCTGCATGAGCCAGCCCGCTGCGTGCTGGGTCATCTGCAGGCGGGCTTCGAGTTTTTGATCGATATAGGTCTGGGCAACGGTGGTGGCCACCCGGGAGGCGATTTCAGGATCTTCGGAAACAAACGAAACCCGTACCAGCTGACTGTTGCGCACGGGGGCTACGGAGATGCGTCCAGTGACCGCATCCACCAGGGAGCGAAACCGTTCCGGGTTGAATTCGTTTTTGATTTGGGGGATGGCCTTGGGCTGGGGCAGATAGGCCATCAACCACGGGGGAATCCACTGTTTCCAGGTCCATCCCCGGCGTTTTTTTTGTAGGCTGGGATTAAATTCCGGGGCTAGATCAAGACGTTCCTGGCGCACCACCTCTTCCACCAGGTGGCGGCTTTTCATCAACTCAAACTGGGTTTGCAAGTAGGTCTGAGAGCCGGTATCCACCCCATAGATCTCCTCGATGGAGATCACCTTGTTTTTCTTCTGCTCGATCAGCATGGTGGTGGAGGCGCTGAAGAGGGGCACCATGGAGGAGACGTGAATGGCGGTGGGCAGCACCACCAAAAAAATGATGGCCATCACCTGCCACTTGCGCTTGAGCACCACCTGCCAATAATAAAGCAGGGGGATGCCCTTCTCTCCCTCATCTTCCGGAGGCGGGGGCGCATAGCCTGGAGGAGAGGGGGGGTGCGCCGGGGGATCAGCTCCTGGGGCCGCTTGGAGTTCCCGCTCTGTATTGACAACGGATTGCACTGGCTGGCCCCGGGAAACCTTTCATTTGGAAGGCCCCCGTTACCAGAAGCTCTCCATGATCGTTATGATGTCCCCGGGAAAAACCGGTTGGTTGAGGTTGATGGTGCGTTCCCGATAGTCGGGATCGTCCCCCCGGATGACGGTGATGCGTTGTTCGTCCGCCAAATCCGTAAACCCCCCGGCCAAAACGATCGCCTTGCGCACCGTCAAGCCCGGTTCAAAGGGATACCCCCCGGGGTTTTCCACCTCACCGTGGACGTAATAAATCCGATATTCACTCACTGTGACGGCCACCACCGGATGCAGGAGATAGCCATCCTGAAGCCGTTCGATCAGCTTTTCTTCCACCTCTTTGGCGGTGAGTTTGGCCACGTGGACCTCCCCCAAAAACGGAAAGCTGATCTTGCCCTGGGCGGAAACCTTGGTTTCCAGGGTCATCTCCGGTTCGTCATCCACGACGATTCGGATCTTGTCCCCCGGCCCCAGGCGATAGGTCGATTGCAGGCTGTCGGCTGTTTGCGCCGATACCGGTGAGTGGTTGACCCACCCCAGCAGAAGAACAACCATCACCCCAAGCCAGATCAGCCGGGTGGCGCTTGCTTCCGCTTTATGATTCGTTGGTTTGATCACTGTCATTCACCACATCAACTAGAGAGATCCGATAAGGGACAGCATGATCGCATTGCTGTCGTAGTCGTCTCCAACCTCGGTACTTCGCTTGATGGCGTGAATAAACTGAAAGTCCAGTGTGAACCAACGGGGAAACCGGTATTGCAACCCCACCTCTGCCGTCCAGTAATCTTCCTCTCTCTCTTCATAATCACTGCGGCTGGCTGAAAGCCCTCCTGTGAGGCTCAAGCGGCGGCGCAGTGCGTGTTTGACATCGGCCTTCAGCTGGGTCGATACATAGTGGTCGGCCCCTTCCTCACCCTCCTGAAAACTCCGGATGGCGGCAAAATTGACTTGGGTGCGCTCCCGGGGTTTCCAGATCACATCCGCCTCCCAGGTCATGGTGGTGGCGTCCTGATCGGGATTAAGCTCATAGCTCTTGTTGGTGGCACCGACCTTCAGGCGGCCCTCGGTCTTGGCCCGGGCCTTCCAGGTGATCCCCGCCAGGAGCCGCATCTCTTCGCTGTCCAGCAGCGGTGAGCGGTCGTAGCGGATATCCCGCCAGCCCAACTCGGTGAGGAGAGCCGTTTTCGGGGCCAGCGCCCACATCATGGTGAGTCCGGCATCGGTCCACTGCCGATCCAGGGACTCCTGATCGTTGTTTCGGGAGATCCGTTCGCTCACCCCCAGATCAACCAACGCCCGCACCCGGTTGAAGGTAAACTGGGTAGAGGCGGTCAAAGCCTGCTTGCGCCATTTGTTGGGGCCCAACTCGGCCACCACCTGCCCCGCTCCGGGCACACCCCGATCTTCGTGCTCCAGCAAAAACTGATATCCCAGGTTGAATTGCAGCTTGCGGTTGGGAATCAGCTCCAGATCCATGTTCAATTCATGGCCGGTATTGTTTTCGCTGTTAAGGTTCCAATACCGTTCGAATTCCGCCCCGTAAGTGACACTGAACCGGTTTTTGCGCCAATGGGTCACCAATTCGATGGCGGGCTCTATCAAAAAAATAAGATCGCTACGGGTGCCGTCTTCGGTTTTATAAATGTTATCTTCCCAGCTGGAGGTGATGCGCATTTCGGGAATCGCCCGAAAAATCCCCACCGGAATACCCCGGGGCCGCTGCTCCTCCGCCACCCCCTGGGAAGAAAAACCACCCGTCAGCACCAAAACCATAAGTGCCTGACGTGACAGGTTTTTTTTCTTCGGCAACCAGATGCCACGATGGGGTACGATCAATCGGTGCATCTTCGGGATGGACTCCATCCATAAAAATCGTCGGGCCGGGCCTGGGGCTGGTGAGGTTTCAATCCAGTCATCCAGTTGTTTAAAAAACGACCCGAAAAGATCCTGTAAGAAGTTCGGCATCTGCTCGCCTCTTTCTTTGAAACAGTCTTTGAAACGGTAAGTTAGCAATTCTCGTGCCTTTTCCAGAAACCAATGCTTGCCCAGCTATATGCAGCAAACAAAACCAGCAACAGATAAAACATCAGCGCATGGGGAACGCCGCCAAAATCAGCGGCAATGCCCACGATTCCAAACAGACTGGTGAGCCCCACCATGATGAGAAACACCTCCCCCTTGGCAAAGCCCATCACCAAAAAGAGGTTATGCATGTGTTGCAGATCGGGGCTGAAAGGTTTGCGTCCGGTGAGAAGTCGCCGGAGAATCGAGCTGAACATGTCGATCAGAGGAACGGCCACCAGCCACAGAGCGGTCACCGGGGCGAAGGCGGGATTGGATCCCTGGGAGAGGGTGACGGTAAACCAGGCCAGGGTGAGCCCCAAAAACATGGAACCGGCATCCCCCATGAAAATCCGGGCAGCTCCTCGGCCAGGCAGGGGCGCGTTCAACAACAGAAAGGGAATCAGCACCATCACCGACAGCCCCACCCACCACGCCTCCTGCCAGCGCCCCACCAACGCCGCCAGAACAAACAGCATCAACAGCGAAACCAGACTCTGCCCCCCGGCCATACCGTCCAAACCATCGGACATGTTGACGGCATTGATCACTCCCACCAGACAGATCATGGTAAAGGGGATTTCCCACACCCCCAGCACCACCTCGCCCAACCCCACCAGATCCCCCAGGGTGTGGACAGCGACCCCCCCCCAGGCGGTGATCATGAGGGCAATGGCAAATTCGGTGAGAAAGCGAAACCGCGCCCGCAACGTCTCCCAATCATCGACAAAACCGACGATGAGAGCCAAACCCGCCACCACCAGAAAGACCTCCCGCTCAAACCAGAGCCCTTCCTGGAGCAGGAGTGCCGGGACATAACCAAAAAACATCGCCGCCCCACCGATCAGCGGGGTGGGGGTTTTGTGGCGCTTGCGCTTGGAAGGGCGATCCACCCAGCCGATCTTTTGGGCCAGAGGCATCCCCACCTGAAGCGCCATTGCGGTCAAACCAAACCCCACCATCAAACTCTGCCAAGGCAGTGTCATCTCCGTCATGACCATCCCCCTCCTGAAAAAATGGTGATACACCCCAGCCCCAGACGATCTCCCCCAGATCCATTTCAGGCTTTATTCGATCTTTTTATTATTCCTTATCAACCCTATAGCAATTGTACTTTTGCCGTCATTCCCACGAATGCGGGAATCCAGGGAGTCTGACACGAACCTTTCCAAACTTTGCATCACTTTCAGCAGAACACAGGCCTTTCTTGAAGATTTGGCTTTCCTTGAGGACAATCATTAGCTCCCTGGATCCCCGCGTTCGCGGGGATGACGAGTCAGGAAAGGGAGTCCAATTTTGAGATAGAACTGCTATATACCCTATCCCCGGGCTTTCAGAGCGGTGATCGCCTCCCGGTAGATCTCTTCCAGATCTCCAGCCACCCGGTCCATGGTGAATTGGCTCTGGGCAAGTTGATAACCACGCTGCCCCATCTCTTGTTGACTGGATGGGTTCATGGCAAAAAATTGTCTGAGTCCTGATTCAAGCCCCGTCTCACTCGCTTCCACCTCGATCCCGCCCCCTTGCTCGGCCAGCGCCGGAAAGTGACACCCGGTGGTATAAATCGCCGGCAACCCCTGAGCCATCCCTTCCAGCAGGGCCATGCTGAACCCTTCGCTCAAGGAGGGGAGAACAAACCCGGAAGCGAGCCCCAAAAGATCCATCTTGGCCTCTCCCGAGACCGGTCCGGGGAGAAACAGCTGCTGATCGATGCCGAGGCTGACCAGTTCCTTTTCCAACGCCTGACGAAACCCCCGATAGTCGGGACCGGCCAGTACCAGTATCCAGGATGGCTCCCGGGAGATGATCTTGTTGGGTGAGTGAATATGATGGGCATCGGGAAGCTTGCGCGGATCGGCTCCAGGGGATCGCCCCATACAGTTGGCCCAGGCCCTGGCCAAAAGGCCCAACCCCTTTCCCTCCCACAGCCGCCCCAGATAGAGCAGCACCCGTTTGCCACGCAGGTTGGGCCAGCGTTGCAAGCCTCGCTCCAGATTGCCGTTTTGTTGAAATTCCGCTTTTTCCAGACCATTGGGAACGATCCGGATGGGAGTGGTGACCCGGGCCCTTCGACAGGCGGCCTCTTCTTCCTGGTTCAAGGCGTGCAGAGCCGCTGTGTGTTTGAGAATGGTGTTGCCCAGGAGCGCTCGATAGAGCCGTTTGTGGGGGGTGCGGTGGCGCCAGGGTTCCATCATGGAGCCGTGGGGGGTGAGGATAAATGGAATGCGATGCTTTTGGGCGATCCGGGAGGCGGCCCACACCGGATGATCCCAGAGCATGTGGGCGTGGACGACGTCAAATTCGGGCAGCGCCCGGACCAACGCCTGATACAGCCCCTTGCCCCGAAACCAGCGCCTGGGCCAGGTGGCGGGAAAGACCCGCACCCGGGCAAAGATTTTTTCCACCTCAGGGGTGCGCTCCGGCAGAGCCACACCGAACACCGTCACATCCATCTTTTCCTGCAGGGCCCTGGCGTGGCGCGCCACCACCGTCGCAGGCCCCCCCAAGGCGGGGTGGAGAATACCGGAAACGATGGCGATTTTCAGTCGGCGCGGGCCAGCACCAGGGGGAGGGGGGGAGGGGGACATGGGTCAACCCCTTCGGCGTCCATATCCATCCAGCACAATGGATTTGATGGTATCAACCCCCCTTTGCACCGGCCACTCTTCGGCCTTTTTGCGCGCCGCCCGACTCAACTGGGCCAAAAGCTCCCCATCTTCCACCAGCTGCTCCATCTGCCAGGCCAGGCGGGCGACATCGTCCACCGGATGGATAAAACCCGACTCCCCATCCACCACCCGATCCACTACCGCCCCGGTCATGCCCGAGCCCAACACCGGCACGCCGGCAGCCATCGCCTCCATCACCACCACCCCGTAGGGCTCCCAACGGGAAGGGTGCACCAGTGCGTCGGCTTCTTTCAGGGCCTGGGCCACCTCCGGGGGTTGCAGCCAACCGGAAAGGATCACGTGGGAAGAGAGATTTTTTTCCCGGATCATCTCCTCCAAAAACCAACGGTCCCGGCCATCACCGATCAGCCGCAGCTGCACCCGGGGGGCATTTTCTCCGGTATCGTCCCTCATGTTGTCGAGCATGCGGGAGAGCGCTTCGATGGCGACATCCCACCCTTTGCGAAAAATCAGCTGACCGATGCCCAAAAATCGCCGGGCCCCACGGGCGGGATTGCGGGGTGGGGGGCGCTTGCCGATATCCACCCAGTAGGGAAAGACCACGCTTTTTTCCGGGGGACAGCCCAAAGCTTCCACCGCCCCCACGCCAAAATCCCCGGTGGCAAGCACCCGGTGGGCGTTGGCAAAAATCCAGGCCAGACGTCTGGCCCGACCGATGCGCCTTAAAAGGGAGCGTTTTTCCGGCCCACTCCGGGTCCAGCGGATTTTTTGGGAGAGGGGGGTGTCGGTATAGTAAAGAAAGGGACGACCCGCCTTGGCCAGGACTTTCATGGCTGCCATGAGGGTGGGTCTCAGGTAAGAGGAGACCACAAACCAGGCCGCTTCTTCCCGCAATAGATCATCGATCAACCCTTCGTCCACCCGCAGGCGGGGATCGGCCAGATCCCACTCATAGGGGCGTTCGTCCTTGGTTTCGAAGGGGTGGGACTCGGTAGGCCCCATCATGATCACCACTCTCAGATCAAACGCCCCATCCGCCGCCAACGCGTCAAACAGCACCTCATGGTAAGGCGTAAATTCCGGACAGAGCCACACCAGCCGTTGGCGTTCACGCATGGCACGCCCCTTCCTTCACCCCTTCGACAATGAGGGTCCCCCCCCCGCCAATTCGCTCGGGTCGTTCGATGGCATCGATCCCGGGAATATCACTCGCCAAAATCTCCCGCTCCCGGGAGGTTTGAAAACCGGCTTCCTGAAACAATGCCATCAGGGAGTCCCGGTCGTAGAGCCACTTGTGGGAGTTAAAATCCACCAGGGCGTGATAGAGAGTCCGCAGGCGTGAGGGATAGACCGGGGCGTTGGGAGGCCGTAGTTGCAGCCGCTGCATGAAGGTATCCGCCGGGGTCTCACTGGGAGATTTGGGAGAGATGATCCGGTTTTGATAATCAGCGATATATTTGGCCAGATTGGGCACCGCCATGCGCACGATCCCCCCCGGACGGCAGGTGCGGTGGAGTTCTTTCATCAGCGCCTGGGCTTCGTTGCGGTGGAGGTGTTCGATGACATGGGAAGAATAAACCCCGTCAAAGGTGTTGTCGGGGAAGGGGAGCTTGTGGCGCAGATTGATCCGCACGATTGATTCCGGCCAGGGGTGCTCCAGATGGGTCCGGGGCAGCACCCTCAAAGCCACCGCCAGCTTTTTCAACCAGGGACGCCGGGCCAAAAAAAGATGCCAGGAGCCGTCACAGTTCAACCACCCCTCCGGCGCAAAATCCCCACAGCCCAGATGAAGCCGGCGGTGTTTGAGGGCCAACGCCAAAAGGGTATCAGAGGCCTGATTGGGAGTGGACATGGTCAATCAGCCCAGCGTCTAAAAAGTTTCAGGCCATTATCTGGAAAAAATTGATTCATCTTCCCATTATTCTCCCACTTCCAGGCATGCCTGTCGGACAAGCCTTTCCGACAAAAAATAGCCTTGTCGGATCATGCTTTCCAACAACGGTCGCACTTCGGATATCAAACCTTTCCGTTTGGCTGAAACCAGAATACCGGCACTTCCCTTGACCCGAAGACCATAGGCATGTTCAGCAATCCGCCTGGCACGCCGTTCATCAATCAAGACAAATCGGGCGTTGCATTGAAAAGCCAGTGCTAT
>JADFZT010000001.1:25743-177271 GCA_015232395.1 Magnetococcales bacterium
GCATGTTCAGCAATCCGCCTGGCACGCCGTTCATCAATCAAGACAAATCGGGCGTTGCATTGAAAAGCCAGTGCTATAACCGCCGACTCTCCTGGACCCAACTCCTGGATCAATAACGGCTCAGGAGGCAGAGTCAAAGAGAGACACTGCAACCATTCGAGAGTTTCAACCTCCAAAGCCCCCGGACGACCATCCCCGGCTTCAACCACTTCCTTGAAAACTTCTTCTGGAACAATGATGTTTCCGTACAAACCATAGAGCAGATCGAGTTTGCCAATGGAGGCCAATGCAATGAGAGGGCCGGAGTTACAGATAACCGGATTTTCAGTCATCCGAAAATTCCCGAACCATTTCCTCCTCATCCAGATCAGCTACCACCACCCCCATTTCACTGGCACGAAACAAAAAACCAATCCGGGACATATCGCACATTTGGGCCGCAACACCAGAGGAGATACGCTCCAATTCAAACATTTTCAGTGCCAACAAAAAGCGGGCTTCCTTGATAAAAAGTTCCCGGGATTGACCCGTTGCCAGAAGAATGCTCTCTGGCAACTCAATTTGAATGCCTCCCAATCCCCCTTTTACATCCGGAGCATTTTCCATGATCCAATTCCTTTCCAGATGAAAGAATATTGGATGGTGGCTGTTTCCTCTTCAATCAGCTGCCATCCGACGGTTGGTTTTCATTTTCACCCGGCTTACGGGCCACCACATAGATCTGCGGGGCGATGGCTGGGAAGAGCCCCAGGAGCCCGAAGCCGATCCGCCGCAGCATCTCAAAAAGGGACCAGGGGCGGGGATAGCAGACCACGCTGCCGCTCTCTTCCACCTGAAACCCCCACTCTTTGAGAAACCGCTCCAAAGCCGCCGGGGTATAGTGGAAAACATGCTCCCAGGGATCACAGGAGAGAGGCTTGCCCAAGAGCTTGTAGAGGCTTTTTTTCCAGGGCAGCGCCCCACCGCTGGGCACCGCAATAAAAAGCAATCCCCCGGGGGCCATCACCTCGCGGATTTCATCCAGAAAAGGCCTGGGGGCGCGGATATGTTCCAGCACATCCCAGAGGGTCACCACATCGAAGCGGGGTTTTTCGGGGTGCAGTTGTTGCAGATAATCGGTGCAAATCGTCGCACTGCGGACGTTGGGGAGGTTTTTTCGGGCGTGTTGTGCCTGGGCCGAGGAGGCATCGAAACCATACGCCTGCCACCCCAGTTGATCCGCAAAGCGCAAAAACCCCCCCGTGCCACACCCCACATCCAACAGGCGGCCCGGGGAGTCACCGTGCCATTTTTGAATGATCTTCTGCCACTGCACAAAGGCCGGGTGCTTGTGGGCGGATTGGCACCAGATGCGCCCGGCATCCACCTGCTCCGAGGGCAGCTCGATATAGTCCGGAGAGACCGCATCGTGGTGCTCCAGGGTTTGAATCACCCCGCAATCCGGGCAACGGATAATGGTGTAGGCAAGCCCCTGATGCGCTTCCCGGGAGAAGAGGGAGGTCGCGGTTGCGTCGCAAAGATGGCACTGCACGTGGGCTCCCCCTTTCTAAAAAAATATCACAAAAAAGCTTATTGTAAAATCAGTTACACCACTGTTCCACTTCTTTCAGCCACTGTTTGAGCCGGGAGTGGATGTCGTGCCCCTGGGCCAAAACCCGCTCGCGCCCCTTTTCAGCAATACGCAGGCGTTGGCTATCATTCTGCAAATAATAGCCTATTTTATCCACAAATTCTTCCGGGGAGGAAAAATAGGCCGCTTCCTCCCCTTCCCGAAACATCTCCTGCATCGCCTCGGTGCGCTCCGAAAGCAAAAACGTCCCCATCGCCGGAATCTCAAAAGAGCGGCGGGTGTATTGGTCCCGATTCCACTTGGAAAAAAAACAGGTGGCGATTTTGGCTCCAGAGATCGCCAGCCGATAATCGGCCACCCCCAGCAAGGTCGCAGGCCCCACCTTGGCATACACATCCCCAGGCAACCCCCGACGCCAAAATCGCTCCCCCCCATACACCTTCATGTCAATGCCACGCTGCACAGCCCGGGTGATACACGCCCCCCGATGATCAGGCTCCAGGTGTCCGGCAAACACCACATCACAGCCAAAGCGCTGACTTTGCTGAAGCGTAAGATGGCGGGGATAATCGAGCCAGGGAATAAAATAGGGCAGTAACAACCCGACGCGATCCAAACCATGGGCTTGGGCTTCGGCGATGTTTTCCCGTCGATAGACGTGATAGCCCTGATAGTGGGGGAGTGCCGGGAGCAGATGGCGATAACGCAGGAGGTGGCTGCGATCACCGAAGGGGTCGTCGTTGTGGCAGCCGGTGACAAAGGTGTGCTGTTTCAGGGTTTCAATCGTTGCGGCGGGATAATAGTGCCCTTGATAGAGGAGGGTGACATCGGGGCGCGTCCGGCGAACCAGGTCGATCAGCCCCCGGTTGGCCCGCACCATCCCCGGCCCCCATAAAAAGCGCCGCTCCACCCGCCCCAAAATACCCGGCAAGGTGCAGGCATGGCCATCAAACAGCTGAACTTCGACCCCCAATTCCCCCAGGGCGCGCACCCAGGCCGGCTCATAAATCTCCCCCAAAGCCCCCCGGGCAATCAAAACGGATTGGATGCGCCTCGGGGAAGGGGGGGAAGAAGGGGAGGGAGGCGAGGCGCTTTTATCCGCTGGATTTGAATGTTGATCCGCCCCCATGGAGGGATCCGTCATCCCGCAACCACCCGGGCCACCGCTTCCACATACCCCAAAGCCTCCTTGTGGGGATCGCTGAACTCAAGGCACCGTTCTCTGGCGCGCGTACCCATCTTTAATCGCCGATCACCATCCATCAGCTTTTCCATGGCCGCCACCAGAGGCGCCACCTCCCCAGGAGGCACCACATACCCCGTCTCCCCTTCCAGCACGATACTCCCCGCTGCTCCACACGCCTCAGTGGTGATCAGCGGCAACCCCGCCAGCGCCCCCTCCACCAACACCTTGCCCCAGGTATCCTTCTGGGTAGGCAATATACAAACATCCGCCCCCAGATAGGCCTCAGCCAGAGATTCCAGGGAGGCCGGTCCCGGAAAGATAATCCGATGGATCACCCCCATCTCCTGGGCCTGTTGGCGATATTCCACCAGAGTCGGCTCCCCCGCCTGGGCAGGCTCCGGTCCAATGCAGACGATGGTAAAGGCATCCCCATGGCGCTCTTTGAGCTGCTGGGCCGCAGCCATCAGGATAGGGATCCCCTTGAATCGCAACAGCGCCCCCACGAACAGAAAAATACATTCATCCGAAAACCAGCCATAAGAGTGGCGGATCTCATGACGCGTGCGATCCACCTTTTCGATCAACTGGCCAAAATGGCGGGCTCCCCCTTCGAAAGGGGCTTGGACATGTAGAGCCGGATCGATCTGATACACCTGCTGCAACGCCTCTCCCGAGACCGGGGTCTGGACAATATGAATACGGCAACGATTGAGGATCCACCCCTTCAACAGCCGAATCCACCAGCGGCGCTTGCCTTCCCAGAGGGGGGGGAGGGTCTGGTTGACGGAGATGAGGGGGCGTCTTAAAAGGGTCGCCAGAAGCGTCGCCACCAGTGCCGAGCCCCCCTGGATGCCGAAGAGCACCACAATATCGCTCTGCCACACCAGATCCCAAGCCGCCCGCCAATTGATGGAAGAAGTGAACCCTTCCTGGGTGGAGCCCGGCTTGCGCACGGAAAAAAACCGGCCTGAAAGGTGAGAAGGACGATAGGGAAAGGGAATGGGTTCATCGGGAATCCGGCCAAAAACCGGATAGGCCTTTAAACTTTCCGGCAGTCGCTCGGCAATGCGCGCCAGGCAATCGACAGTGAAGGGTTGCAGATCGTAGGTGAGAAATCCCACCTGCCGATGGCCGGAATTCCCTTCGGGTCTGCTTTGAACCTCCCCCTGGCTGGCTGGATCGGGGCTCATGGCTACTGGGCTCCCCGATAGGTTTGGGGCAGGTTGCGATCGATCACAAAACGGGTTCCCTTGCGGCCCAAAAAATAGAAGGCGGAAGCGCCATCCAGGCCTGCGGGGGTGTTGGCCAGAAAAAGATCAAAATATTTCAGCCACCAGAGGCTCCAATCCAGCACCCAGTCGGAAAAAACCCGCCAGAGCCGAAAAGGAAAGAGCGCCCGGAAAAACTGCTGAAAGGAGTGAGCCAAGGCCATGCCCGGTCCACAACAAGCCCCGGCATCAATCTCATCAAAGCGCCGCCAAAAACGTCGATGGCCCACCTGGGTAAAGCGGATAAAATCGTACGCCCCACCGTGGTTGGGCTGCATGAAGGGCAGCTCGCAATAGATCAATCCCCGGTTTTTCAGCACCCGATAGATTTGCCGTTCTACCTGGTAGGGGTCAAAAATGTGTTCCAACACCCCCTGCACCACCACCCCGTCAAAGACCCGATCCTTGAAGGGCAGGCTCATGCCGTCACCGATCACAGAGGTTTTTTCGGTCATGCGCACATCCAGGCCGGTGATGCTGATCCGGCTGTTCCCCTTCAGCTGATCCATCCCCGCCCCCCCCTCTCCACACCCCAGCACCAGCAGGCGGGGCTCGGGGGCGCTCTCAAGGAGTTCCTGAAGATGGCGATAGTTTTCGTTGGCGGCGATGTTGCGGCTCAAACCAGGCCGAAAATGCCAGATCCGGGATAAAAGCTGTCGCCAGAGGGGGCGCTTAGGGGTTTGGGGGCCTGATTCAAAATCAGCAATGCGAAAGATGGAGCGGTTTTGATCGATCAAGATCGGTATTCCATTTACCACGGGCCAGGGGTCAGCGGTGCCGCCGCAGAGGGGTTTGGCACAGCTGAGACCTTTGGCTTCCAGCTGCAGGGGGCCGTGGCAGGCGGGACAGGCGAGAATATCCAGAAGGGATTGAGCAAGATCGTGTTCGCTGGCAAGGGATGCGTTATCCATTCAAGGACTCCCGGTAAAGTTCCAGATGGCGTTGGGCCACCTGGGGCAGACCATATTGACTCACGGTGGCCGCTCCCCCGGAGATGATCCTATTCAGCAACTCTGGCCGCTCCTGAAGCTTGCGGGTGGCTGCCACCACGGCTTGGGGGTCATCCAGAGGGACAAGCAGACCATTGACCCCCTCTTGGATCAGCTCTCGGGTACCAGGAACATCGGTGGCGATCAGAGGCACCCCCGAAGCCATCGCTTCGAGGGCCGCCATGGGCATCCCCTCCCGTTCGCTCAAAAGCCAGGCCACCCCGGCTTTGGCCATCTGCTCCGGTACATCCCGACGCACGCCGAGAAACGTTACTCGATCCGATACGCCTTGGGCCCGGGCCAGACTTTCCAGATTGTCCCGTTCGGAGCCATCCCCCACGACAATCAGCCGCAAGGGCTCCTCTTCCGACCAGGCGGCCACCGCTCGAATCCCCACATCCACCCGCTTCAGGGGATAGAGGGTTCCCACCATGATGGCTTGATGGGGAGGGGCAGAGGGGGTGGCCCGAATGCCCGGCCATCGCTCCAGATCGATGGGATTGGGTTGGATTGTGACGGTTTTGGCGGGAATTTCAAGTCCCTTGGCCAGATGCAAAGCGACGTTGGCTGAAACGGCCAGCAAGCGACAACGGGATTGCTGCACCCCCCGAATAAATCCTCGCCGCCGCCAACGTGCTCGCCAGTGGGTGCTTGCCAACATGGGGTCCATGCCGTGGGCGGTATAGAAGATCCGCGCTCCCCCAGCCAAAGCCGCCTCTCCCCCCCACTGGAGCCCGTGGGCCAGGTGAAAATGGACGATGTCAGACTGAAGGCTCCCCAAAAAAGCCCCCAGCTTCCGGCGAATCCGCCGATGGATATCCCAACGATAAAAGCGTACGGGGCCTTGATAGAGATCGAGAAAATGGCAGTGGACGCCGCTACCAGCCAACTCCTCGGCATAATCAAACCGGTGCCCCACCACCACCAGGTGCACCTCCACTCCCCCTTCTCCCCCCCCCAACGCCGCCAACCCCCGACACAAAGCCGCCACCACCGACTCCGCCCCCGCCCGGCGCATGGTGGGGAGAATCTGGGCTATTCGCAGGGGGGAGGTTTTTTTCGGGGAAACGCTGGAATCCCTCCCTGCTGGCTGGCGGGAGGGGGAAATGGTGGGAGCATCCCCGGGATCAGGGCGGGAAACAGAGAGCGCATCGCTACCCATGGCGCACCCTTACCCCACCTGGACCAGCTTGCGATCTACCTTGAGGTACCAGGTGGCAAGCCCAATGGCCACCACGATGGAGAGGAGCTGGATCATGCCGCCCAGGGCGAAGAGGCCCACCGTCATGGAGGAGATCAGGGCCAAAGAGAGGGTGCCATATTCCATTTGGGTGGTGGGGTCGCCAAAATCCCGCATCTTCCACGCCCGCAGCATGCCCAACCCCACCAGAGATAAAAAGGGCAGGAGGGTTTGCAGGCCGTTTTCCACCCATAGAATGAGGTAAATATTATGGGGCCGCGCCGTCGAACCGGAACGCTCCATGGACCAGGTGGCAAACTGCCGCAGCTCCTCAATACTCCCCATGCCATAGCCCCAGGGGGTGGTCATGGCCAGCTCCAGATAGGCCTTCCAGATCCAGGTTCGGGAGTCCGCCTGGTTTTCCAAAACCAGCGACGTTCGGGCAGAGTTTTGGCTGATGGCCGCTGCCAAAAAATCGTCCGGTGCGGCAATCTGCAAAAAAACCACCAGCGCCACAAAGATAAATCCAATCCGTATAAAATGGCCCCGCAACCCCGCCAGCACCAAAATACCCGCCGCCGTGCCCGCCCAGGTGGTACGGGAAAACGATAGAATAATGGAGAGAAACAGCAGTGCAGTGATGCTCAAGGAGAGCCACCCCGACTCCTTACGCTTGCGCAGCACCTCGTTCAGGCTG
The DNA here is from genome assembly GCA_015232395.1 of Magnetococcales bacterium. Taxonomy (NCBI): domain Bacteria; kingdom Pseudomonadati; phylum Pseudomonadota; class Magnetococcia; order Magnetococcales; species Magnetococcales bacterium. The sequence continues at coordinate 32,634 of JADFZT010000001.1, forward strand.
ATCAAAAAAGCGGGCATCACAAACAGCCCAAAATAGGTCGGGTCCGACTGGATGCCGTTCATCCGGAAGGCGATGAGATCCCGGCCCATGGGAAAGCCCATGCCAAACAGCTTGAAACCCACCACAGAAAGCCCCGGAATCATAAAGAGCAGGCCATAAATGGCGTCGATCACCCCGGCCCAGACAAACACCCGCAGAAAAAAATGGAGATCGGTCACCGTGCGAATGGTCATCACCAGCACCGCCCCCAACCCCACCGAACGAAACAGCTGGGTCACCCCCTCTGCCAACCCGGGCGGGCGGGGGCCGTAGACGCTGCTGATGACGAAAAAAAAGGCGAAGATAAAAAAGAGCTGGGCCGCCAGGCGAATGCGCTTCATGGCGACCCCACGCAGCACCGCAAGCCCCATCATGCCCATACCCACCAGCAGGGGAAAACGCAGGATGGCCCCGCCGCCGGGATATTTGTAGACCACAAAAGGCCAGATGACGAAAATCAGAAAAAAATAGAACCCGGCCAACTTGACCGGCAGGCTCACACCCCTCAGGCCGGTCCCACTGCTCCGCTTCCGGCTCTGGCGGCCCGTGTTGACCCAAGGCGGATTGGCTCTGGTGCCTGCTGCCCTCTGATACATGATCCTAGCGCCTCATTTGTGCAACACCGCCCAGATGGTCGCCGGACCCCAGGCCCAATAGGTGCGGCCCATGAGCCCCCGCAAAATCCACTGCACCAGAGGCGGGTGGGCGATGGCCAGATCCTGATACACCAGCTTGGCGCCGTTTTTTTCCGCCCGGTTGCGCAAAAAAAGCATCCCCTCCAAGGTGTTGAAATACCACCGGTGGCGATCCGGGGGAGCCTCCTGGGGAAGGCCATAATATTTACCCGACAGGGGCGAACCATACGGCAAAATCCCCCGCCAGTTGCCGTGCCAGCAGTTGGGCAGCGTCACCAGCACATGGCTGCGGCTCACCCGCAACAGCTCGTCAAACACCCGGTGGATGCCGTCGAGATGCTCCAACACATCCACACACACCACCGTTTCGAAAGCGTTATCCTCATAGGGCAGGGGGCCGGATTCCAAGTCAAACTGCACATCCGGCTCCCCCATGGCATCCAGCCCCACATAGGGAACCCCCTCGGGCAGATGGCGGCCCAAATCCCGGCGAAAGCAGCCCACATCCAGCACCGGGCCGCTCCAGAGGTGCCCGAACTGCTCGGCGACAAACTGGGATCTCTCCTCCCGGCTGGTATAAAGCGTGCCGTAGGGAAGCAGAGGAATGCGTGGGTGTTCGATCACATATTGAGACATCTATCAACCTTCTTCCTGGGGCACGCCAGGCTTGAGTAGCTTTTGGTAAAGCGCCCCGTAAGCCGCGATGGCGGCGTCGAATGAATAGTGCTTTTCGATGGTTCGGCGGGCTGCCCGCCCCATTTTTTGCCGTAGTTCAGGCTCTACAATCAACCGCTCCACCGCCTCGGCAAAGGCGCCCACATCCCCCGGTGGGGTGAGAAAGCCGTTGATGCCATCCTCTACCAACTCCGAAACCTGATCCACATCCGTCGCCACCACCGGCTTGCCACAGGCCATGGGTTCGATGAGGGAGTTGGGGATGCCTTCGTTAAAAGGGTCGCTGGCGCACAGCCCGATATCAAACCCTTTGGCCAGTGCCAGGGGTTGCTCGGAGCGGCCGGTAAAGTGCACTCCCTCTCCCAAAGGCGCTGCCTGCTGACGAAGGAGCCCCTCCACCCCCACCGCCCCAGCCAGCTGGGAATCCTCCCCCGCCAAAATCAACCGCAGGGGATAACCCCTCTGTAAAAGGGTATCGGCTACTTCGATCAAAAGATCCAGTCGTTTACCGTGACCAAAACGGGAACAGCGCCCCATGACGATCTTTTCTGCCGGTGCCAGGCGTTGGGCGACAACGCGATCCACCTCCCCCAAGTCCACCGCATTATGGACCACCTGGATGGGTACCTTGGGCCAAAATTGGCGGATGTAGGGGGCTGTTCCGGCGGCGGAAACAATCACCTGATCGAAATCATGCTTGGAGACCGAGCAGCAACTGCGAGTACCATCCGTGCGCTCGATGATGCGGGGCACCCCAGCGGCCTTGGCGGCATCCACAGGCCAGCGATTGTTGGCCACCTGGATGAGATCGATCCGATGTCGACGCAGATAGCGCACCAGAGAGCCAAATGTGGGGGTATACGCGAAGCGGCCCAGCTCATCGCACTGGGGGGCGTGGGCTTGAAGGTGTGTGGCGATAAAGTGAAATTCATATTGGGGCAGCGCCCGGGCCAGGCGAAACATCCAGGAGGCGATCCCCCCCAGATTCCAATCCCAGAGGGTCAGGGCGATGCGGCGGCGGGGGGTGGAAGCGGGACTGGGGCTGAGAGTGGCATCAAGCCCCCCCCGAGTGTTGCCCGGCTCTTCAGCGGTGATCCTTCTTCGGGTCAGGGGGTGCAAAAGCTTTCCCGTCAGTCGCACCGCGCCATATTTCCAGCCCCGCTCCGGACCAAAGGGGGGGAGCCCCAAAGCTTGGAGATATTTCGGAGCCAGCTGATCCATGCTGCAGACCTGCTCGGCACGAGCCCGGGCCTTTTGGCGAAAGCGGGTTAAATCCCCCAAAACTTCCGTCACCCCCGCCGCCATCCCGGCGCGCAGCGCTTCCCCATAGATCCCCCCCGGATCATCCACCGCCACGCCGCCAGCCCTGGCATCAGCGCCGATGCCAGCTCCCACCAGCTCCGCCGAGCCGCCTTCCAAAGGACACACCACCGGCACCCCACAAGCGAGGGCTTCCACCACCACATTGGGGCAGGAGTCCGCAGCAACGGTGTGGAGCAATAGGTCCATCTGCTGATAGTGGCTCACCAGCTCCGAGGGGGGTACGGAAGGGACGTGGCGGATCAGCCCCTGCCAGGAGGGATCCGCTGAGGCCTCATCCAGCACCTTTTGGCAAAAATGATCCAGGGAGCCGACGATCAGCAAACGGGGACGCACGGGCAGGCGTCTGGCCACATCAAAAAAAACTTCCAGTCGGGGGCGATAGCGCATGGAGCCGACGGTGCCCAGTACGGGGGGGTCGTTGGTGGATCGATGATTTTGAGGAGCGGGCTTGAACAGGCGCAGGGGGGTGGCGTTGGGGATGATCTCCCAGGTGCCGGGGGGACGCTGATGGAGAGAGTCCAGATGCGCCTTGGAAAAGCGGCTCTGATAGATGACAAAGTCGGCCCGCTCCAGGGCGTTACGGATGCGTTCGTTGGCGGCGGCAAAGGCGGGGAGAAATTCGCGATCGCCAAAAACTTCTGCCAGGCGATTGAAGTGCCCTTCCAAAAACATCCCCGCCACCCGATAGACCACCTGCCGGGGGGCATCGAACAGGCGCTCCTGTTGGGGGTGGTAGATGTTGAGGAGGCAGGGTTGGTGGTTGGCAAGGAGGGGCAGGGGCCGGGCCTGGTAGCGCCGTTCCCGGGCGTTATCGATGAACCGCCGCACCATCACTTGGGGGCCACCCCGGGTGCGGGGCCAGGGGGCGACGGCAAAGGCGGGAGCCAGGGGGCGATCAGAGGTAAAGGTATCGTCAGGCATGATCGGCCTCGGGTTTGGCTGGGGAGACGGGCTTCGGGTCAGGCTCGGGCTTGGCTGTAGGAGGGGGCTTGGGCTCAGCTTCCTCGGTCACGGCCAGCAACACCCCCAGCACCGCCAAAAAGGTAAGCCCCTCCACCCCCACCCAGGCCCAGGCGACGCCCATCATGCCAAATCCCCAGGCCCCGGCAGAAATAAACCCCACCCGAGCGACGATTATCCCCCAAACAATGCGGTGATGCCAGCGATGGTTTTCCTGATGAGCGAGGAGCCAGCTCATGCCCGGTTTCGCCCCCCAGGCAAAGGGGGCTTGCAGCAGTAAAATTTCGATCAGGGGCACCGCATCGCCATAGTGGGGGAGAATCCAGGGCACCAGCACCCGCACCACCGCTACCATCAGCACATAAGCGGGCAAGCCAACACCAAAGAGCAGCCCCATCCCCAAAAGCACTTGCCGGCGTTCCAATTGGCCTTTGGAGCGGGCCAGGCGGCTGATCAAAATACGATCCACCAAGCGACCAAAGGAGACCGGAAATTGCGCGGTCATGGCAAGATTGTAGGCGGCCAGCTCCTTAAACCCCACAAAAGCCGAAAGCAGTGGCCGCTCCATGGAACGGCTCAAAGTGGCGCCAATGGATTGCAGGGAAAACTGTTTGATCATGCCCTTGAAGTTATCGGGCATCTCCCGGTTGCGGCGCAGCTTCAGGAGGGAAAGAAAAAGCCCGCCGCTCACCACCACCCCGCCGCCGTAGAGAATTCCCCCACACACCACCACCGAGCCCGTCATCGCCGCCCCCAGCCAGAGGGCCACCACCATGAATCCCTGGGCGGCCAGCCGTCGAAAGAAAAGCGCACGAAAGTTGCCAAGCCCGGTCAAAAAGGCGTCCACCCCATCAAAAGCCTGCTGAGCGGGAAGAAAAAGGGCTGCAAAAAAGAGCAACCAGGCGGCATCGATGCGCCCGGAATGGTAGTGCGCCGCTGCCAACACCAAAAGCGTCAGGGAGGTCAACACCCCAAATTTAAGCCGCAACCGAACCCCGGCCACCAGCACCCCATCCTGGCCGTGAGCCGCCCCATAGGTGATCACATGACTCACCCCCGGCAGGGTAAAGATGGTCGCCATCCCGGCAAAGGCCGCCGAATAACCCCACACCCCATAGGCATCCCTGGGCAGATGGGTCGCCAGCACCCACACCTGCAACAGACCGATGGTGATTTGACTGAGCTGCTGCAACCCCACATAAAGGCCGCTCTGGCGCAGATATTGGGAGCGGACCAGGCGCTTGATGAGGGGGAGGGGAGAGGGCATGGTGGGGGTCAGGTGGACTCTTTAAAACCGGTCGCTACCTGGAGATGATGGTAGCGGTCGAGAGCGGTGATGCCTTCCACCAGATTGATGCCGGTGAGAATCTCCAGCAGATTGCAAAACCAGGTCACCACCGGACGCCTCAGAAAAAACCAGGGGCGCCAATAGTAGAGCATGAGACCGGCGATGGGGATCTCCAGGGAAAGCTCCACCCGGACGAACTGTTGCTCCATAAGCTCAAGAAATTCCGACGGAAAAAATTCTGTCACATGATGGGGATCCAAGGGGGTTTCCGTCAGGCGTACCGGCGTGGTGATCACCACCATCCCGCCAGGCTTCACCACCCGCCGAATATCAGCGAGCAACCCCAAAGGATCGGGAACGTGCTCAATCACATCGGAGCAGACCGCCACATCAAAGGCGTTCGGGGGCAGGTCGGCCAGGTTGCTGATAAAGGTGCCACCAAGCCCCCGCTTGGCAAATTCCCCTTGGGCCAAAGCTCTGCCGTCATCTTCCGGCTCCACCCCCGTCACCCGGGCGCCCTCCTTCACCAGCCAACCGGAGAGCGCGCCATCCCCACACCCCACATCCACCACCCGCCGCCCTTGCCAGTCGGGAAGCGCATTCAGAACCGCCTTATAGCGGGCTGTGGTGGGGCAGTGGTGACGGAAGGGGTGGTTGGAGACAAACCCCCAATGGTAGGCCCCCCGTTGTTCATATTTGTGAAAGTTTTCCCCCATGCCCCCTCCAGGTTTGGTTGCGGTGCGACTGGTTGGTGTTGCCCCTTCAGTGGTTCTTTTCGGCCCGTTGAATCAATTCCAGCACCGATTTCAGGTAACGTTGGGGATTTTTCCTGCGGGCCTCACCGTGTCGGGCCCTTTTAAAGGGGACCCTCCGGGCCTGCTCTGAGACCGGTTTGATGAGGCGGGTGATATCTTCCCGGGTGACGCGCTGGTCTAACTCTCCCTCCAAAAAAAGGATCGGGATCTCGGGAGGCAGCTGCCGGATGGAGTTCACCGGGGCGATTTTGGGCCAATGGGGCAGCATCCAGGGTGCGACCCCTCGAATACCCCATCCGGCCAGCTGATCCAACCCTGCTGGCAAATAGATCTCCAGGCGGTGATCAAGAGCAGTCCCGATATCGGGATAGGGGGATTCCAGCACATAGCCTTGAACTGCATAATCCCAACCAGCCAGGCGGGCCTCCTCCCCGGCAAAGAGGGCGGCAGCGGCTCCCAGAGAAAATCCCACCACCACGATGGGGCGCTTTGGATTGTGCTGCTTTATATAATCCAGCGCCGCCAACACATCCCAGCGGCCACCATAGCCCAGGTCGTTGAAACCGCCAGCGGAATCCCCATGCCCCCGAAAGGTGATCCCCATCACCCCGATCCCTTGCTGGTGGAGTTGATGGGCAAACCCCAGCCAATCAGAGCGGCGCCCCCCATTGCCGTGGAGGAGAAGCACCAACGCCCGGTGGTTTTTTCCAGGGGCAAACCAGCCGCCGATATCGAGACCATCCCGGGTGGTCAAACGCACCTCTTCCAACCAGCCGTGCGCATCCAGGGGCAGGGGTTCCCCAGAGGGGGGGCTTAATCGATGGGTGAGGGTGTACACCACCCCGGCAGAAAGGCCCAACCAGAGAAAAATCCCCGCCAGGAGCAGACCCGGCAGGCGCAACCAAAACCGACGGGGAGAGCGGGAGGGGGGCACGGGGGTCAGGGGTGGCGGGTTTCCTGGATGAGGCGGTGCCAGGCATCCAGGGCTTGGGGGCGGTCGAAACGGGCATCGAAAAGGGCTCGGGCGGCTTGGCCCATCCGTACGCGCTCTCCTTGGTCATCTGCCAGTTTTATAATTTCATCCGCCAGGGCCTGGGCCGCACCAATAGAGACCGTGCGACCACAATCAGCCCCCTCGATCAATCGGGCAATCTCTCCCTGATGATCCCCCACAAAAAGCACCGGGCGGCCTGCGGCGGCGATACCATAAAATTTGCTCGGTACAATCAAGCCTTCCATATCGGGCAAAAGGGAAATCCAATGGGCATCCGCCACCCCCAGGCTCAACGGCAGCCGCTCCCGGGGTTGGTAGGGCTGAAAGCGAACCCCCGACAGCTTTTTCCGTGCCACTTCCCCCTGCAACCGGGCAATCCCCGCCCCCCCGCCGATAAAAAGGAAGAGAATATCCCCACGCTCCCGCAAAATTTCCGCTGCCCCCAGCAGGGTATCGAACTCGTGGACCCGGCCCAGATTGCCCGAATAGCCCACCACAAAACGCTCCCGAAATCCCCACTCTTTCCGGAGGGGATTGGCAGCAGCTGGAATGGGGGTGATGGAACGCCCATCGGACCAGTTGTGGATGATGCGGATCCGCTCTTTGGCGACCCCCTCCCCTTGCAGCCGTTCGGCCATGCGCTCTCCCAATGCGACATTCAGGCGTGCCGTTTTGAGGGAAAGATTGCGTTTGAGTTTCATCAGGAAGGCAAGGGGCCCCCGGATGCCTTTCACCTTGAGGGCCACCGCCACCTCGGGAAAGAGATCCTGAACCCAGTTGATCAGCCGGAGTCGCTTCAGCCAGACCACCGGCAGGGCGGTGACGGAGATCAACGGCGGGTCGGTCTTGGCCACCACCACATCCCCCTGGCAGCTGATGCGAAAGAGCAGCCAGAGTGCCCCCAGATGGAAGGTGAGATAGTCGATGGCCCGCCCCGGCAGAAAGTGGCGGCCAAAGCGGCTGGTGGTAACCCGGTGGACCTCGACCCCCTGAAGGCTCTCCCGGGGGAGGAGTTTGGCTTCCGGGTCGTCATAGCGGAGGCGGCTGGTGATGACCGCCACCGGGATCCCCCGCTGCACCAGATCGAAAGCCAGGTCGCTCAAAAGTTGGCTCGTCGCCGAATGGTCGGGATAAAAAAAGCGGTTGAGAAAAATCACCTTCCCGGAAAAATCCATGGCGATCCAAAGGGATAAAGGTGGAATGAACCCGGAATGACACCGGAAAAACGGAAGATCAGTCGAGAGTAACCATCTGCCCCCCAAAAGGCAATCAAAGGGGCGTGGCAAAAGGATTTTTCGTCGAATGCCCAGGTCTGAACGGGAGGAGATTACAGGGAAAAAACAACCAAAACATTCTTCTGGCAAATAGCATCTATTTTATCAGAAAATCCTGATGGACACCGTCACGGCCTGATTTTGTTGAATTTTATTCCAACAATGCCACCAAAAAAAAATAACAATGAATCTTGCGAATGGTTGCTATTCGTACGATGATGATTTTTTAATGATATTTTTGACTGCTTGGATCCTCTTCTGCTTGGGCGAAACGATCTGGAATTCATAATGTAACATAAAAGTTCATAAGATTAACAGACTGTAACGCCACCCCCTAATTTTGCAAATTCTGCGATAAAACCTTTTCATCCTTGAGTGGTTTTTTCATCATACTCCCATTGCTTAACAGGCAGGGGGGCTTGAATGGACAGGGTAAAACAGGACCAAGAATCAATCACAGTAACGACTTAGCCAAAACCGGCCCATGGACACCCCCTTGACCAGCGATCCCTACAACTCTGCCAGCCCCGTATCCGCGTTTGTGGATGACATGGAGCATGGTAAGCAGGCGGGTCAAAAAGCGGATGCTGGCATTGTCCTGGCCCTGGAAAACCATCTTAAAAAACAGGGAAAAAACTTCAAGACCGCCAGCCGGGAGGATCTCCACGGCTTCATGGTGCTGTTGGCCACCAGGCTACCAAAAGAAGGGGTTCTCAAGCACACAGTCGTTCTCATCGATTTTTTCTTCGCCCTGCAAGAACACGGCATGCTCTCCTCCTCCTCCAACCTCATGGCAGATCTCTATGCCATCGTGGTGGCGGGAGGGACTATTCCCGACCTGAAATCCACCGATGCCCTGGGAGAAACCCTCTCGGAATTCGATGAAGAGGCCCACGCCCGCCGGGAAGGTGAACAGCCGGACCCCAACGGCCAAGGCTCTTCCCAGACCCAGGCTAACGGCTACCCCCAAGAGACCGCCCCCCCACGAGCAGGAGAATCCTCCAGCCGGAATGAACCAGACCTTCACGGGCTGGGGGAGAGGGGCGGGGAGGCCGAATCAGCTGGCAACGGTGATCCCAGAAGAGAGCCTGAATTCGTTCATGTGGAAGAGGAACGACGCAATCAGGAGCGGCGGCACAACGATCGCCGAGGGGGTTATCGCCGCAACATCGATACCGCACCGATTCTGGACAAATCAGCCCACATGGCAGGCTTCGACAAGCGGGGGCAGATGTCGGGCATGGGACGGATGGGCCATGGCAGCAACGGCGTATTGGCGGGCAACCCCGATGGGATGTCCATTCTTCCTCCCGGGGCAGCCCCACCCCACATGAGCAAAGGCCGCACACCCCACGCCGTCCACACGCCCCATGGCGGTCCAGGTCACGCCCCACCCCCCAACAAAGGCTACTCCACTTTTCAACCGGCCCCACCCCTGGAAAAAAAATCCGGCAAATTCAACCCCTATTGGCTTTTTGGCCTGGCCCTCATCGGGATTGTTTTTTACTGGTTCAGCTCCGGCCCCACCAACGGCACTGCCAAGGAAGGGGGGCTGGATCGGCTGAAAAATGTTTTTATGGCCGATGAAACCGCTCTGCCGGGAGATGAAGGCATGTCGGTGCGCAAGGCTTATTTCAGCAAACATGTCCTCACCGAAAAATCCAACGCCCGGGGGGGACAGCTCCCTGTACTCTCCAACCCCGTCGCCCGCAGCTGGGACAACATTCACGACGGTCGCACCGTTTACGACAAATATTGCGGTGAGTGCCACGGTACCCAGGGGCTTGGTGGTGGCGCCCTGGCCGCAAGCCTCAACACCCGCCCCCCCAGCCTTAAATTTGCCGGGGACGGCCTGCTGCACAAGGCGGAATATCTCTTCTGGACCATCAGCGAGGGAGGTGAAAAGTTCAGCACCGACATGCCCTCTTTCCAGGGGGTGCTCACCGAACAGGAAATCTGGAAAGTGATTCTTTTCCTGGGCACTGTCGGCTGATCACAGCTTTTATCCCCCTTTCAGCTTTACGCGGCTTTTTATTCCCCCGGCTCATTTCTTTCCCACCGCTTGCCCTTGCACCACCACCAACCGAAGCTTTGGTTGGGTTATAGCCATTCGAATCAAGAATTGGACATATGCCGTTGCACTTTTGCCGTCACTCCCGCGAATGCGGGAATCCAGGGGGGCTGGCACGGACCTTTCCAAATCTTGTTTCACTTTCAGCAAAATGCCGGCCTCTCTGAAGATTTGGCTTTTCCTTGAGGGCCATGATTATCTCCCTGGATCCCCGCCTTCGCGGGGATGACGAATCAGGGAGGAGTGTCCAATTCTTAGGTAAGCCTGCTATAACTACATTATTCATGCCCCCGTTTCAGCTTGCAGTGGCGCCAAATTTTCGGGACACTCCCCCATCGCTCCATCTCGTGAATCGTCTTTTTTTGAGGGGAAACCACATTGCCAAAGAAAGCCTTGATCACCGGCATCACCGGTCAGGATGGGGCCTATCTTGCGGAATTTTTGATTGGCAAGGGGTATGAGGTCCACGGGGTCAAACGGCGGGTGTCATCCTTCAACACCGCCCGGCTCAACCACCTCTACCAGGATCCCCACATTGAGGCGCGCAATTTTATCCTCCACTATGGGGATCTCACCGACGCCACCAATCTGATTCGCATCATCCAAAACGTCCAACCCGACGAAATCTATAATCTGGCGGCCCAAAGCCACGTGGCGGTCTCCTTCGATACCCCGGAATTTACCGCCGATACCAACGCCCTGGGCTCCTTGCGGATATTGGAAGCCATTCGGATTCTCGGTCTGGAAAAAAAGACCCGCTTTTATCAAGCCTCCACCTCGGAGCTTTTCGGCAAGGTGGTGGAGACCCCCCAGCGGGAGACCACCCCCTTCTATCCCCGCTCCCCCTATGGGGTGGCCAAGCTCTATGCCTACTGGATCACCGTCAACTATCGGGAAGCCTATGGCATGTATGCCTGCAACGGGATTTTGTTCAACCATGAATCCCCGGTGCGGGGTGAAACGTTCGTCACCCGCAAGGTGACCCGAGCCCTGGCCCGCATCAAAACCGGGCTTCAGGAGTGCCTCTATCTCGGCAACATGGACGCCAAGCGGGATTGGGGTCACGCCCGGGATTATGTGGAGATGCAGTGGTTGATGTTGCAGCAGGAGGAGCCGGACGATTTTGTGATCGCCACCGGGGTGCAACATTCGGTACGGGAGTTTGTCGAAATCGCTGCTCAAAAGCTCGACATGGCCATCACCTGGCAAGGGGAGGGGGTTGAGGAAGAGGGCATCGATACCGCTACGGGGCGAAAAATCGTCGCGGTGGATCCCCGCTATTTTCGCCCCACCGAGGTAGAAACCCTGCTGGGGGATCCCACCAAGGCCCGGGAAAAACTGGGCTGGGTTCCCAAAATCACCTTTGCCCGGATGGTGGAGGAAATGGCGCAAGCGGATCTACAGGATGCCGAGCGGGATGCTTTGGTGATGCGCCGGGGTTACAAGGTCAACGAAGTCCACCATGAGTGATTGGCTACAGAGCAAAGACCCTTCAACTCCACCAGCCATGACCGACCAGGATTCTCAAGATGAGCGTGAAGGATCAAAACGCCAAAATATTCATCGCCGGCCATCGGGGCCTGGTGGGATCTGCCATTGTCCGGCGGTTGCGGCAGGCGGGTTGTGACAACCTTCTGCTAAAAAGTCGGAAGGAACTCGATCTCACCAGCCAGAGTGCGGTGGATCGGTTTTTTGAAACTGAACGCCCTGATCAACTCTATCTGGCAGCGGCCAAGGTGGGGGGAATTCACGCCAACTCCACCTATCCTGCGGATTTTATCCGGGACAATCTCCTCATCCAGACCCTCCTGATCGATGGTGCCCGGCGTTTCGGGGTTGGCAAGCTGCTCTTTTTGGGCTCCTCCTGCATCTATCCCCGCAACGCCCCCCAGCCCATGCCCGAATCGGCCCTGCTCACCGGCGCTTTCGAGCCGACCAACGAATGGTATGCCATCGCCAAAATAGCCGGGATCAAGCTCTGTCAAAGCTATCGAAGGCAGTATGGCTTTGATGCCATCTCCCTGATGCCCACCAATCTGTATGGTCCCGGGGATCATTTTCATCTGGAAAATGCCCATGTGCTGCCCGCCTTGATGCGCCGCTTCCACGAGGCCAAACAACAAGGCCTGCCTGAAGTGTCGGTCTGGGGCAGCGGCACCCCCCGGCGGGAATTTTTGCATGTGGATGATCTGGCGGATGCGGCGGTTTATCTCATGGAAAACTACAGCGACGAGGGAATCGTCAATGTCGGCACCGGTGAGGAGGTGACCATCCGCCAGCTGGCTGAAAGCGTTCGGGAGGTGGTGGGCTATGAAGGCCGCCTCACCTTCGACAGCAGCAAACCCGACGGCATGCCCCGCAAGCTGTTGGATGTAAGCCGCTTGACCGAACTGGGCTGGCAGGCCAAAACCCCGTTACACGCTGGCTTGGCGTCTACCTACGCCTGGTTTCTCGACCACCAGGAGGCGTTTCGGACATAATCCCTCTGCCCGGCTAAGGCAACCCCCATGATCGATACCCATTGTCACCTCGATCTCACTGCTTTCGATTCCGACCGTCCCGCTGTGCTGGCGCGCAGTCGTCAGGCTGGGGTCAACCGCTGGGTGGTCCCGGGTATTGAGATCGAAGGGTTCGAAGGAATCCTCTCCCTGACGCGCTCCAACCCCGCCATTCACCCAGCCCTGGGTTTGCATCCTCTCTACCTTCCAACGAACCCGCCTGCCGCTCTGGATCACCTGGCTGGCTTGCTGGATCACCACCGCTGGGACCCTTCCCCCATCATCGCCATCGGTGAGATCGGCCTGGATTATACCGCCCCCCAGGAGAGCCATGGGGCACAGCAGGCTCTTTTCGATGCCCAGTTACAGCTGGCCCAAGATCGAAAGCTGCCGGTGCTGCTCCACGTTCGCAAGGCCCACGATCAGGTGATCGGCCTGTTAAAAAAGAGGCCCCTTGCCAGAGGAGGCATCGTCCACGCCTTCAACGGCAGCATCACCCAGGCCCGGCGCTATATCGACCTGGGGTTTGCCCTGGGCTGCGGTGGGGTGGTGACCCGGGAGCGGGCGCTGAAAATCCGCCGGGTGGCGGCCAGCCTGCCCGAGACCTCCCTGGTGCTGGAGAGCGACGCCCCGGATATGGCCCCCCAGGGGTATCAGGATACCCGTAACGAGCCGTGCCACCTGCCCTTGATCGCTCAAGCCCTCGCCCACTTGCACAAAGTGCCGGTGGAGCGGATCATGGCGGTGACTGAAACCAACACCCGACGGGTTTTGGCCATAGGAGAATAGAGCCTTAAGATGAGCACGGCAGGAATTTTTGAACGCACGGAAGTTTTGGTGGGGGAGGCAGGCATCAAGCAGCTTCGCCAGGCCCGGGTGCTGTTGTGCGGTCTGGGCGGGGTGGGGAGCTTTGCCGGGGAAGCGTTGAGCCGGGCGGGAATCGGCCACCTCACTCTGATCGACAGCGACCGGGTCTCCCCCTCCAATATCAATCGTCAGCTCCCGGCCCTGGGCTCCACCGTGGGGGAAAAAAAAGTCCAGGTGATGGCGGAACGATTGAGGGAGATCAATCCCGACTGCCAGCTGCAAGCCAGGGATCTTTTTCTCGACCCCGACAACATCCCGGAGCTACTGGAGGAGCTCCAACCCCACTGGGTGATCGATGCCATCGACTCCTTGAACTGCAAGGTCAACCTCATCATCGAAGCCCAAGCGCGCAAGATCCCCGTCGCCAGCTCCATGGGGGCTGGTGGACGCCTGGACCCTACCCGGCTTGTGACGGGGGATCTGATGGATTCAGAAGGGTGTCCCCTGGCCCGGGTGGTGCGCCGCCGGGTGCGCAGGCGGGGAGGGGAGAGGGGGGTGGTTGCGGTGTGGTCCAAAGAGCCTGCCAAGCCCCACCTGCCACCGGAACCCATGGAGAGAGGCCGAGCCCGGGCGGTCAACGGCACCATCAGCTACATGCCCGCCCTTTTTGGCCTCACCCTGGCGGGCTTGGTGATTCAAGATATCCTGGCCCGTGAAAGCACCCCTTCGCCCACCGACGATCCGCCTCCCCCCCAGGGCTCCACATGAGCAATTCCCTATGAACAGGATGCCCCGGCTGTTTCAGCCAAACCTTTCGGGCATCACGGCTGGCTGGGCTGTCGCCCTGGTGGTGGTGATGGGCCTGCTGTGGCGGCCACACCCAGCCTGGGGAGAGAGCCTCCGGGTGGCGGTGGCGAGCAACTTCAACCACGCCATGACCGCCCTGGTTGAAGCCTTCGAAAAACAGAGTGATCATCAAGTGATCCCGGTATATGGTTCCACCGGCAAACACTTCGCCCAGATCCACCACGGCGCCCCCTTCGAGCTTTTTCTGGCAGCTGACATCAAACGCCCCCGCCTGCTGGAAAAATCGGGAGAGGGCATCTCCCAAAGCCGCTTCACCTATGCCATCGGCAGACTCGCACTTTGGAGCCCCGAGGCCCACACGGTAACATCTGGGGGAGGGGTGCTTGAAACCGGACATTTTCGTTATCTCGCCCTGGCCAACCCCAAACTCGCCCCCTACGGCCTGGCAGCCAGGGAGGTACTGGAGCAGCGGGGGATCTGGTCATCCCTTCGGGGGCGCTTGGTGCGGGGAGAAAACATCGGCCAGGCGTTCCAATTCGTTAAAAGCGGCAACGCCCAGCTGGGGTTTGTCGCCCTGGCCCAGATCCAACACCCCGGCCAACCCCTGAGCGGCTCCCACTGGCTGGTTCCCGCCTCTCTCCACACCCCCCTGGAGCAGCAGGGCATTCTCCTGAAGGAGAGCCCGGGGGGCAGGGCCTTGATTGACTTTATCCAGGGTGAAAAGGGGCGCGCCATCATCCAAGCCCACGGCTATGGGGTGCCATGACCATCTCCCCGGAGGATCTTACCGCTCTGGCGGTCACCCTGAAGCTGGCCGGGGTGGCGACGGGCATATTGCTTTTGATCGGCACCCCCCTGGCCTGGTGGTTGGCCAAAAGCCGCTGGCGCTTTAAATTTTTATTGGAAGCGGTGGTGGCGTTGCCGTTGGTGCTGCCTCCTACGGTGCTGGGATTTTATCTCCTGGTGATGCTGGGGCCCCACGGGCCGGTGGGGGGGATGATTCAGACTTTGGGGGGGGAACCCCTGGCCTTTTCCTTTGGGGGATTGGTGGTGGGATCGGTATTCTACTCCCTGCCCTTTGTGGTGCAGCCCCTGCAAAACGCCTTTACCCAGATAGGCCACGCTCCCCTGGAAGCCGCTGCCACCCTGGGGGCATCCCCTCTGGATCGATTTTTTACCGTGGCGGTTCCCCTGGCCCGCCCGGGATTTCTCACCGCAGGGGTTTTGGGGTTTGCCCATACGGTGGGAGAATTTGGCGTGGTGCTGATGATCGGTGGCAACATTCCCGGTGAGACCCAGGTGCTCTCCATCGCCATCTATGACCACGTCGAGGCTTTGGAGTATGGCCAGGCCCACCTGCTCTCGGGGGGATTGCTGCTCCTCTCCTTTTTGCTGCTGCTGACGGTCTACGCCTTGAACCGGCGTTTTTCCATGGTACAACCATGACCATCGAGGCCCAATTTCGATTGCAGCGGGGGGGGTTTAAGCTGGATGTGGACCTCACCTTTCCAGCCCGTGGGGTCACCGCCCTCTTCGGCCCTTCGGGATGTGGCAAGACAACCCTTCTCAGAGCCATCGCCGGTCTGGAGCGGGAGAGCCAGGGGAGCTGTCGGGTCAAAGGGGAGGTGTGGCAATCCTCTACGCACTTTTTGCCGACCCACCAGAGGCCCATCGGCTTTGTGTTTCAGGAGGCGACGCTCTTTCCCCATCTCACGGTACGGGGCAATCTGGAATATGGCTTGAAGCGTACCCCCCCTGGCAGGCGCCGGGTCCAGCTGGAGGAAGCGGCAGCGCTATTGGGGGTGGATAATTTTCTCCATCGCAAACCCCAAAAACTTTCCGGGGGGGAGCGGCAACGGGTGGCCATCGCCCGGGCGCTCCTCACCAGCCCCCGATTGCTGCTGATGGATGAACCCCTGGCTGCCCTCGATCAAGCCAGCAAACGGGAAATCCTCCCCTATCTGGAGCGGCTTCACGACGAGCTTGAAATGCCGGTGCTCTATGTCA
Source organism: Magnetococcales bacterium (assembly GCA_015232395.1). Taxonomy (NCBI): domain Bacteria; kingdom Pseudomonadati; phylum Pseudomonadota; class Magnetococcia; order Magnetococcales; species Magnetococcales bacterium. Next base: position 48,767 of record JADFZT010000001.1, read on the forward strand.
GCCACGCAGCGGAAGAGGTGGCCAGGCTGGCGGATTATCTGGTGGTGATGGCCGAAGGCAAGGTACTCGCCACCGGCCCCCTCACCGAAACCCTGGCCCGTCTTGATCTGCCCATCCATCAAGGGGAAAATACCGGAGTGGTGGTGAAAGGGATCATTCGGGAGCGCAATCCCCGGTGGCATCTGGCGCGAGCGGCATTTCAGGGGGGGGATTTTTGGATTCCCGATACCGGTTTTGCCCTGGGGAAGGAGATCCGCTTACGGATTTTGGCCCGGGATGTGAGCCTCTCCCTGGAAAAGCACACCGGAACCAGCATCCTCAACATCATCCCCGCCACCGTGGTGGAGATCGCCGAAGCCAGGCATCCGGGGGTGCGACGGGTCAAGCTCATGATGGATCAAACGCCGCTGGTCGCGCGTTTGACGGTGCGCTCCACCGAGACCCTCCAGCTGAAACCAGGCAAGCAGCTGTGGGCCCAGATCAAATCGGTCGCGGTGTTGGAATAGCCCGGGGAGCCCTCACCTCTGGAAAAAACGGCTGAGGCTCAAACTGGTGAGAAAGAGCAGCAGCGCCGCCACCACGATGGATGGACCCGACGGGGTGTCCCAGGTAAAACTCGCCCACAAACCGCCACTCACCGCCAGCACGCCGATGAGAATGGACCAAGCCGCCATGGATTCAGGGGAGCGGGCCAGGTTGCGCGCCCCGGCGGGGGGGATGATCAAGAGGGAGGTGATGAGCAAAATGCCGACGATCTTCATGGAAAGAGCAATCACCAGGGCAATCAGCAGCATGAAAATCAAACGAATCCGCTCAACCGGAACCCCCTCCGCCCGGGCCAGATCCTCATGCACCGTCATCGCCAGCAGCGGTTGCCAGATTTTTCGCAACACCACCAAAACCAACCCCCCACCCAGATAAATCCACACCACATCGGTAAGCGTAACCGCCAGGATATCCCCAAAAAGATAGCCCATCAGGTCGATACGGACCCCATTTAAAAAGCTGATCCCCACCAATCCCAATGAGAGGGCGCTGTGGGAAAGAATGCCCAAAATCGTATCCCCTGCCAGCCAAGAGCGGCGTTGCAACAGCATCAAAGCCAGGGCAATCCCCACGCACACCACCACCACCCCCAAAATCAGATCGATCTCCGCCAAAAATCCCAGGGCCACTCCCAGCAGTGCGCCATGGGCCATGGTGTCGCCAAAATAGGCCATCCGCCGCCACACCACAAAACAGCCCAACGGCCCTCCCACCGCCGCCACCCCCACCCCGGCGATCCAGGCGAGGAACAAAAAATCGAGAAAAAAATCCATCTCAGGTTTTTCCCCTTCTACCGCGTTTCAAGGCGACATCGGGGTGATGGTGGCCGGTTTCATCGTTGCACTGATGGTGGTGCTGATAGAGGGCGATATTTTCTACCGCGTGCTTTCCAAACAGGCGGCTGAATTCCGGATGGTTGCCCACCAGATCGGGATCCCCGGTGCAGCAGACGTGGTGGTTCAAGCAAATCACCCGATCCGTCGCCCCCATCACGATGTGCAGATCGTGGGAGACCAGCAGCACCCCCCAGCCATAGCGATCCTTCAGGGAGGCGATCAGGCGGTAGAGTTCGATCTCCCCGGCATAGTCGACCCCCTGCACCGGTTCGTCCAATACCAGCAGTTGGGGATTTCCCAACATGGCCCGGGCGAGCAAAACCCGTTGAAACTCCCCACCGCTCAACCCCTGCACCGGAGCATCCAGAAACGCCGCCACCCCGGTTTCCGCCAGGATGGCCGTCATGGATTGGAGAGAAGCGTGGGGGTTGCAGAGGCCGAGCAGCCGGGAGACCCTCAGGGGCAGGATGGGATCGATGGGGACTCTTTGGGGAAGATAGCCGATTTTCAGGTCGGGTTTGCGAATCACCTCGCCGGAGTCGGGTTGGAGTATCCCCAGGAGGATTTTCAGCAGGGTGGTTTTACCCGCACCGTTGGGGCCGATCAGGGTGACGATCTCCCCGGAATTGACATGCAGATCCACCCCATCGAGAATCATCGAGCCATGGTGTTGCCACCCCACCCCCCGAACTTGAATCAAGGTGGTGTCGGTCACGGTCATGCCGGGCTCTCCTGGTACACTTGGCACTCCGGGCAGGTGCCTTCGATCTCCAGATGAACCTGGGCCAACTTGAAGCCCATGTTTTCAGCCAGGCTGGGCAAGGTGTTGGCGATCTCCTGGGATTCAGTCTCCCCCACCACCCCACAATCCTGGCAGATCCAAAACTGGGTCTGGTTGCCCAACTCAGGACGCATACAGGCAAAAAAGGCGTTGCGGCTGCCCAGGCGATGGACCAGGCCCATCTCCATGAGAAATTCCAACGACCGATAGACCGCTGAGGGGGCCGGGCGTCGGGAGCTGTTGGTTTCAAATCGCTCCAAAATATCGTAAGCCCCCAGGGAGCGGTGGCTATTGGAAAGAATGGCCAACACCTCCCGGCGGTTGGGGGTCAACCTCCCGCCCTTTTCCCGACAGACGGTATCGGCCCGTTGCAGGATGGTTTTCCGGCAATGCTCGTGATCGTGGCTGGAGTTGGGAAAGGGGGTTTTCATGGTTGATTGGCCTTGAATAATTGATTCCATGCAACAGGGAAAAGCGCTTGACTTCAATCCGGGAAAACATAACCATATCCCCGCGATAATGCAATATTATATCATTTCATTTGGTGACGGAGAGGGAGCACATGGCAAGAAGGAGCGCGTTGGCTTGGCTGGGGATCTGTCTGGCCGGGTGGGTGATGATGGAAAGCGCTTGGGCGGGGGTTCCCCGGGTGGTGGCTTCCATCAAGCCGATTCATTCGTTGCTGGCAGGGGTGATGGCGGGGGTGGCGGAGCCGGGATTGCTGCTGACAGGATCAGGTTCGCCCCACGCCTATGCCTTGCGCCCCTCCCAGGCCCAGTTGCTGAGAAAGGCGGATGTGGTGTTTTGGGTGGGGGAGGAGCTGGAAACCTTTCTGATCAAACCTTTGCAAAGCCTGGGCAGTCACGCCAAAAAAATCCCGCTTCACCAAGTGGATGGCATACAGCTTCTTCAGAGCCGGGAGGGGGGGCTTTTTGCCTCGAATGATGATCACTCGGACCACGAAGCCCATCCAGGCCACCCCCACGCCAACCAAAACATGCATATCTGGCTGGATCCCCAAAACGCCCGGGCGATGATCGCAGCCATGGCCGGGGTGCTGGGGGAGTTGGATCCCCAAAACGCCTCCCGCTATCACCAAAATGCCGCAGCAGGCATCACCCAGCTACAGATGCTGGAGCAGGATCTTGGCAACCAGCTGGCCCCGATCCAAAAAAAGCCCTATCTGCTTTTTCACGACGCCTATGCCTATTTTGAGCATCGGTTTGGGCTCCACCCGGTGGGGGCGCTCTCCATCCATCCCGAGCAAAAACCCAGCGCCAAGCGGATTTATGACATTCGCCAGGGGATTGCCGCGAGTGGGGCGGAGTGTATTTTTTCCGAACCCCAGTTTGAGCCCGCTCTGGTGGCGACGTTGATCCGGGGAACCGAGGTCAAAAAAGCCACTCTCGATCCCCTAGGTGCCCAGCTCACTCCGGGCAAAGAGGCCTACACCCAGCTCCTGACCCATCTGGCCAAAAGCCTCACCGACTGTTTGCTGCCCCCCTGACCCCGGCCTATAGTCATTCCAGTTAAAAATGGCCCCATATTTTCTCTGACACGCCATTTCCGGGACAACGACTTTTGCCACAGAGGGCACAGAGAACACAGAGAAATCAAAACATTTGAAAAACAGACTGTGCCCCTTTTCAAGTGAGGGTTTCCTGTTGCTTTTCCTCTGTGTTCTCTGTGCCCTCTGTGGCAAACCGTCCTTTTTTTAATGAGATGACTCTCTTCCGCTAAAACCTTTCAAAAGGTGCCATTCTTAAGTGGCGTGACAAGACAAAACCCGGCTCGATCCATAAAAACCACCGAAGCCGCTACTCCTCGCTGTGCAACGGACCCAAAAGATTGAAATCATCCAAAATACAGTAGACAGCCGGAACCAGAAAAAGAGCGGCCAGGGTGGCGGTCATCAGGCCGAAGGCCAGGCTCGCCGCCATGGGGATGAGGATCTGGGCTTGCAGGCTTTTTTCCAGGAGCAAAGGGGTCAAACCCGCCACGGTGGTGATGGAGGTGAGCAAAATGGGGCGGAAGCGGGCGCGACCGGCCTGCTTGGCGGCGATGGGCACCGGCACCCCTTTGGCGCGAGCCTCCCGGATGAAAACCACCAATAAAATGGAGTCGTTGACCACCACCCCGAAGAGAGAGGCCATACCGACAATGCTGGGCATGGTCAGACTCAAGCCCAGGGCCAGATGCCCGAAAACCATACCGATAAGAGCCGTAGGGATCACCAGCATCACGGTCATGGGGGCGACATACCCCCGAAACTGCAGGGCCAGCAAAAGATAGACCCCGATCAATCCCAAAAGCACATTGCGAACGATGGCCTGCCCGGTTTTGGCGGACTCCTTGCCTTCCCCTTGCAGATCAAAATGGACTTCCGGATAGCGTTGCAGCAGACCGGGGATAAATTCGGCCTGGGCCACCCCCAGCAGTGCCTGGGCGTTGGTGACGGCCCGCTCCACATCCCCCTGGATGGTGACCGCCCGCTGGCCATCCACCCGATGGATGCGCGCCCACCCCCGCACCTCTTCGATTTCCGCCACCACCGACAGGGGAATCAAGGTGCCCTGGGGGCCGATGATGGTGAGCTGGTCCAGATTTTGTGGACCGATTCGATCTTGGGCTTTAAGCCGCAGATTGACCTCATAGCTCTCCGGACCCACCTGGAATTCATCCACCCGAACCCCTTGAAACGCCCCACGCACCTGATCCGCCACCTCTTTGGCATCCAGGCCCAGCACCCCGGCTCCGGGTTTGAGGTGGAGACGATATTCCCGCTTGCTGGGACGCAGGTCATCATCCAGATCCAACACCCCCGCATAGCCGTTCAGCCAGAGTTGCAGCTCATTGGAGGCGGCTTTGAGGCGCTCCAGATCATATCCCATCAGCCGCAGATCAATGGCGCGCCCCCCCGGACCCAGTGTGGGTTTGGCAAATTTGATGGAGATCACATCCGCCAAAGCCCCGGTCTCCTCCCGCCAAGCTTGACGAAACTGCTCCAAGGGCGTACCCCGCACCTCGGCACTGAGCAGATCCACCATCACCCGTGCTACGTGGGGGCCATTCTCATAAGCGTCCGGGTTTTGACCGTAGACCACCATTAAATTGGTCACCAGATCCTGGCCATCCGGTTGCTGGGGTTTCAGCCGCTGGTTGATCTCCCGGGCGGCTTGGGTGAGTTTTGCCACCACCGCCTCGGTGCGCGCCAGTGGCGTGCCTTGGGGCAGTAAAATCCGCGCCTCCAGCTGATCGCCGTCCAGCTCCGGAAAGCCGACAAATTTGATCCACCCCCCGGCAGGCACGGCGATGGCGAACATCATCAACATGAAGATGATCCCCAAGGTGAAATAGCGATGGTGCACAGCCCGATCCAGCCAGGGTCCGAAACCATTTTCCCGCAGGCGATCAAAGAGCGCTTCGAAGGTGCGCCGGAAGCGGGAAGGGGTGGTGTCGTTATCCGAAAGAGCGTGACCCAAATGGTTGGGCAGGACCAAAAAGGCCTCCAGCAGGCTCACCGAAATCACCACAATCAGCACGATGGGCATAATGCGCAGCACCTGCCCCATCTGCCCGGTAATGAAAGCCAGGGAGCCAAAAACCAGCAGGGTGGTGGCAAAAGAGGAGAGAATCCCCGGCAAAACCTGTTTGACCCCGTCGATGGCGGCTTGCATGGGGCGCAGGCCCGCATCCAGCTTGGCGGCGACATTTTCTGCGATGACAATGGCATCGTCCATCAGCAGGCCAATGCCGATCAGCAACCCCACCATCGAAATCATGTTGATGGTGACCCCAATCAAAGGCAACACGAACAAAGCGCCCAGAAAGGAGACCGGCAAGCCCATGCTGACCCAAAAGCTGTAGCGAAAATTAAAAAAGAGCCAGAGCATGCCAAAGACCAAGATCAACCCCTGGCCGCCGTTGCGCATCAACATATCCAGACGACTCTGCACCACCGAGGCTCTATCCTGGGTGAGGGTGAGCTGGATCCCCTTGGGGGCGCGGAGGCGTTCAGCCTCGACAAAATTTTGCACGCTCGCCAAAACATTCAAAATATCCTGGGAGCGGGTTTTGGCGATTTCCAACAGGGCGGCCCGTTGACCGTTAAACACAATTTTTTCTTCGTCCCGGTCAAAACGGTCGGATATTTCCGCAATTTCGCCCAGGGGAATGGCCGCACCCCGCTCCCCGGAGATCACCAGCAGATCCTGAAAGCGCTCGACGCTCTTGCGCTGGTCATCAAAACGCAGCAGGGCATCCTCCGCCCCCCCCTCCAGGCGTCCGGCGGGGCTGCCGACGCTGTGGCGGCCTACGGCGTTGGCGATATCGGTGGTGGAGAGTCCATATTGGCGAAGCCGCCAGGCAGGCACCTCAATGCGTATGTGATGATCGGAAAAGCCGCTCACCGTCACCTTGGCGACATCCTTGAGGGCAACGAGCTGGTCTTTGAGATGTTCCGCATAGATTTTCAGGGCCACTGGATCCCCGGGACCGGTCACTGCCACCGAAATCACCGGCTCCGTACGGCCCAACTCAGTCACCACCGGGGGTTCGACCAGGTCGGGAAAATCATCGATGGCGTCCACCTCTGATTTGACATCATCGAGAAAGCGCATCATATCCGCCCCTTCCTCCATGATGGCCGTGGCAGTAGCCACCCCTTCCCGGGCGTCACAGCGCATTTCATCCAGGTTGGTGATCCCTTCCAGGGCTTCTTCCAGACGGCGACAAACGGCATCCTCCACCTCTTCCGCCGTGGCCCCCTTATAGAGAAGGCGCACCTCCACCTTGTCGTTTTGAATCTCAGGGAACGTCTCCCGCTGAAGACCCGGCAGGGCGACCAGGCCCAGGATCATGATGGCCGCCATGAGCAGATTGGCGGCGGTTTGATGGCGAGCGCACCAGGCGATCATAATGCCCCTCCCGCAGCCGACAGCATCTGGGCGGTCAGTTCCAAATCCACTTGGGGCTGAAGCAGCATCCCCTCCACAGCCGGAACCAGATCGGAGACCACCACCCGTTCACCCGGTTGCAGACCGTCATCGATCACACTGAGGGAGCCTTGGTTAAAAAGCACCGTTACCGGGCGTCGCCGCAACCGCTCTTCCCCATCCACCACATGAAGCGCCCCACCACGCACCGTGCTCCGGGGAACCACCAGTCGTTGCGCCTGGACACGCCCCCTTAGCACCACCTGCACAAACATGCCCTTGGTCAGGGGTGGGCGATAGCCGGGTTTGATTTTGTCGAACGGTTTATCCACCGCCACCACCACCCCCATGGTGCGGGTCTGGGGATCCACATCATCGCTGAAGCGGATAAATTCGGCCTCCCATTGGGCCACATGCTCCCCCATATCCAAACGCACCAAGGGCTTGAATCCGGCCATTTGCGGCAGTTTTGCCGCCAGCTGGGTGACACCGACCTTGATATCGGGATGACCTATAAAAAGACGGCGCAGAGAAGACAGGGAAACCTGGGCCTTAATCTCCACCCGATCCACCGCATCCCCTTCAAAGAGGGTTTGGCCATTGGCGACGGACTGATCCATCTCAAAATTCATGTTGGCCACCCGCATGTTGAAGGGGGCCCGAATCACCGTATGGGCCAGATCTCTCTCCACCCGATCGGATTGGGCCTGGAGCACCTGCCTTTGGGTGGGGATGAGGGCCAAGGTGTTTTTTAAATTTTGAATGGCGGTGCGGCTGCCCAGCATGGCCCGTTCAGCTTCATCGGCCTGCCTTTGGGAGGCGGTTCCCTGCTTGACCAACTTGCGTTTGCGCTGCAACTCCTTTTCAGAGAGGCTCAGGTTGCGGGCTTCGATGGCGAGGGAGGCTTTGGCATTTTTTTCCTGTACAGCCAGCGCCGTCAGCTCTGCTTTGGCCTGGGCCATGGCCAGTTCATAATCCACTGGATCGATACGCACCAGCAGGGCCCCTTCCGGGATGATCTCCCCATCCCGCAGTTGGGGATGGATCTCCACCACCCGACCGGCTACCTGGGTCACCGCCGACCAAACCCGGGCGGGCTCCACCGGCCCATACCCTTCAGCCGTCGGCGTCAAATCCAGTTGCGGCACTTCAATCACCCGCACCACCCGGGTGGGCTCCCCCCGTTCTATTTTGGCTGGCGGTTGCTTATGGCTCACCGACCACATCAGCACCAAAGCCCCTATCATAAGGGGAGGCAATATCCAAAGAGCACGCCAACGGGAGGGTTTGTCAGGAGTGGTCATGGGGCCGCTTTCTTTTGAGGGGGTTGCTCCAGAGGGACTTGATCCAGATCGGGATAGTCCAGAGCATGGTTGGCCAGAGTGGCCACAAGCCGGGTGATCTCAGCGATATCCCGGGTGTTGTAGCTGCTTTGATTCAAACACCGCAGCAGGGTGGCCCGGGCGGAGCGAAAGGCAATCACCTGCCCCAGCAGCGCATGGCTGACCAGATACGCCTCCCGGTGATGGCTGGTAGGGAGCCCCCGAATCAGCACCACCAGCTGGGTGAGGGTGGTGTGCATGGGCTCAAGCAGCCGGGTGTAGAGAATATCGAAGGCTTGTGTGGGGTGGTTTTGCTCCCGAAAGATAAAGCCCGGGGCATCCTCTCCCAGTTCACTGGTCAGGATACTTTCGGCAAATCCCTGGAGCAGCTTTTGCAGCAGTTGGCGACAACGAACCGGATCAGCTGCTCCCGGGGCCATCTCTTTGATCTCGGCCTGAATCTGGGCCATGGGCTCCCGGTGAGAGGCGTGGAGTTTTTCCGCCAGATAGGCCGCAGTGGCCAGATAGAGCCCGTGTTTGCCGCCAAAATGATAGGAGATGGCGGAAATATTGGCTCCGGCCCTCTCTACAATCTGCCGGGTGCTGACCCCATCATAATCCCGATGCCCAAAGGCTTTTAAGGCAGCCTGCAAGACTCTTTCCCGAGTCTTGGTGGAGGGGGCAGTCACCTTTTGGCTGGTCTGGGATGGCTCTTTTGGATGCATGGATTGGTCTGGGCCCGAGGCTCTCCAGTGAATGTTGAGGGGGGAAAGTATCACATCGTCGGGATTAGTTCAAACGTTTGATTTAATTCTGATGGTCCGAGATCAAGTCATTACCTCTGAAAACAGCTCACACCCTCTCACTCCTGGGACGACAGCAATCCAAATCTCGAATCAAGGCGTTGCTCTCAACCCCTTTCAACCCCTGATCCGTGATCCCACCCGGCAACCTCATCGCTCTTTTTTGGAGCGGAGGCCAGGTCGAATATGGCAACGGGCTTCAACAAATAGTCCCGGCAACCCATTTCAGCAGCTATTTCTTCTGTTATCTTTAAATTGAAGCCCCCACCAAATGATTGGACCCCGAAGGGGTGCCAAATCACCCCAGAGTAGCCATCCAAACGATCAAGGCTCACCACGAAGCCGCTTTGGGCAGAGCAAGACCTTTCAGCAGGATGCTTGGATAATTTAAAATATGACTGAAAATTCAATACTTGGCGGCCTGAAAAGCCGGGAGGGTCTGCTGATCCTCATGACCACGGCCTTTTACGTGGCCTTTCAGACCTGGATGACGCTGCTCAATAATTTTGCCGTTGAGGGGGCCGCTTTTTCCGGTAAGGAGATCGGCATACTCCAGAGCCTGCGGGAGATTCCCGGATTTTTGGCTTTTGGTGTGGTGTTTCTGCTGATCTTTGTCAAAGAGCAGTCCCTGGCTTTCATCTCCCTGATTCTCCTGGGGCTGGGAACCGCCCTGACCGGATTTTTTCCGTCAAAGATGGGACTCTATCTGACCACCCTCCTCATGTCAGTGGGGTTTCACTATTTTGAGACCGTGCGCCAATCCCTGGCCCTGCAATGGATCCACAAGGACCGGACTCCCCAGGTGTTGGGAAAGATCATCGCTGTGGGCTCCAGAACCGCTCTGCTGGCCCTGGGAGCGATCTATCTGGCCGTGGATATCGGAGGCCTGGAGCTGAAATGGATCTATCTTCTGGGGGGGGGCTTTACCGTGCTCACGGGTATAGTGGCCGCCTTCCTCTATCCCACCTATCCCGAGGGGGTCTCTCAGCACAAGCATCTGGTCTTCAGGGGGCGCTACTGGCTCTATTACGCTCTCACCTTCATGTCTGGAGCCCGACGACAAATTTTTGTGGTGTTCGCAGGCTTTTTGATGGTGGAAAAATTTCACTATTCGGTAGCGGATATCGCCCTTTTATTTATCGCCAATCAGGCCATCAACATGCTCCTGGCTCACCGTATCGGCCAGTTGATCGGTCGGTGGGGGGAACGACGCTCCATGATACTGGAATATCTGGGGCTGATCGGCATTTTTCTCTCCTATGCCGTGGTGGAAACCGCCTGGATCGCAGCGGCGCTTTTTATCGTCGATCACCTGTTTTTTGCCATGGCCATCGCCCACAAAACCTATTTTCAAAAGATTGCCGACCCGGCAGACATCGCCTCCACCGCCGGAGTGGCCTTTTCCATCAACCATGTGGCCGCAGTATTCATCCCGGTGGTGTTCGGTCTGCTGTGGTTGATGGCGCCTGCCCTGGTCTTTTTGGCCGGGGCTGGGCTGGCGACGCTTTCCCTGGGATTGGCCTTTTTGGTTCCCTCTGATCCAGCCCCGGGACGGGAGCACCTCGCCCTCTTCTCCCCGCGATAAAATCCAACAAACCACGCCAATCCACCCCTTGATGCCATCACCATAAACCGATCCCGTTTGGCTCCCAACCAGGAAACGTTTGGGGTTTGATCCGGCTCAATGGGATCCTCCCAACCCCTTTTTGCTGCATATCACCCAATCGGGTAGGGCAAATCCCCCGATTTACCCCCTCTTCGTCTTGCTGAATAAACTTAACATTCTGTTAATCAAGATATTTTATGAATGGCCCAACGGTTGCTGTTTAGAGCCTCCATGGTCACGGGGTGCCCCAAATTGGGCCTGCGCCTCCCATCAAGGAGACAATCGTTGGAATTAATTATAAATAACCGTACAAAAACAATCTCTTTACTCTCCATGACGCTTCTTTTCATGTCAGCCTGGGGGAGCGAGGCATTGGCGGAAGAGCCCGCTGTTGAAAAAAAAGAGGGCCAAGTGGATGAAGCCAGCCAAAAAGAGGCCGAGGCCCCTGACCTGTTGGAAAGCATCAGCGTCACCGCCACCCGGGTAGAGCGTCCCACCCAAGCGGTGCCGGAGGCCATTTCGGTGGTGAGCCGGGAGCGGATCGAAAAGGCCCGGATGCAGAACATCAAAGAGGTGTTGAGCGGCACGCCGGGGGTTTTGATCGACTCCAAAAATGGTGGCTATGATGCCCGCCTGGTGATTCGGGGGGCAGGTCAAAAAGCCCCCTATGGGGTGCGGGAAATCACCATCCTCCGGGATGGGGTGCCCATGACCGACCCCGACAGCTTCAGCCGCCTGGATTTTATCGACACCCAGGATATCGAACGCATCGAGATCACCAAGGGGCCAGGTTCCATTTATAGTACCGGTTCCGCTGGTGGCACGATCCAGATTCTTTCCAAATCGGTTTTTGATACCGATGCCAGCAACCTCAAAGTGGCCGGTGGCACCGAAGGGGCGCAATCCTACCATCTGCGTTATGGGGGGTGGGTGAATGAGTCCCACGCCCTCACCCTGACCGCCTCCCGAAGGGTGTTGGACAACGACTGGCGGCGCTGGAATGAGTTTGACACCAACCAGGTGGGGGTCAAACACGGGGTGATGCTGGGGGAGGATGGCAGCTGGGAGACGGAGCTGAGCTATTCCGAGGCGGATCTGCAACTCCCCAACTCCATGAGCGAAGAGCAGTTTGACGAATATCGGCGCACCGGCAGCCAGGAGGAGACCCAGGACGCCTGGAAACACTCCGGGCGCTATTCCAAAATTTGGTTTTTCAACACCCGCTATGAAAAGCAAATGGGGGATGTCACCTTCAAGCCCCGCTTCTATTTCAACCACTGGTCCCACTACCACCCGGTCACCGGCGCCATCAACGACAGCCCCGACAACATGGTCTACGGCACCGACCTGGAGCTGAGCTATAACCACCATCTTTTAGGTAATGACAGCCTGGTAGCCGGGCTCACCGTGCGCCAGGATCTCTCCCTGGATGCCCAAAAATATGAATACAAAGATGTGGAAACGGGCTTCGGCGGGCGTATCTCCGCCACCCTCTCCGATGAGGCCGGGGATCTCCTGGAAACCGAGGATGCCAATACCATCATCTACGGGCTGTTCATGCAGGAATCCCTCAACCCCAGTGACCGGCTGACCATCGATCTGGGCTTTCGTCTGGATCAGTCCCGGTTTGCCATCGATACCGTTGAAACCTCCAAATATGACTACAGCTCAGGGGTCTATGTGGCGGGAGACGGGGATATCCGCACCCGGGCCTCCTTTACCCTCTTTTCGCCCAAAGCAGGCTTGAGTTACGCCCTCACCCCGGCCTTCAACCTCTACGGCTCCATCTCCCAAGGCGATCAGGTTCCCTCCAACAGCGAGGTGCAATCCAATCCTGAAATCGACGCCGCCACCTCCCGCAACTATGAAATCGGCGTGAAGGGGCGGGGCCGTCAGTGGAGCGCAGATCTCGCCCTCTACTACAACCCGGTGGAGGATGAAATCGTCTCCTCTCTGGATGATAACGGCGAGACGGTTTATCAAAATGCCGGACGCACCGACAAACAGGGGGTCGAATTATCCCTGAGCTATCTCCTGGATATGGGGCTGGGATTCGGGGGCTCCTACGCCTACAGCGACTACACCTTTGAGCAGTTTCAGGAGGTGGTCAACGGCTCCGAGATCGACCGTTCCGGCAACCGGATCCCCTTTGTGCCCGAACATCAGGCTTCCCTCTTTTTGGATTACAACCATCCCTCCGGCTTCAAGGCGCGGCTCCAGTCCGATTTTTGGGGGGAGTATGAGATGGATAACGCCAACACCGAGCAGTATGGGGGCTATGATTTTCTCACCAGCCTCATGGTGGGCTATGAACACGGCCCCCACAGCCTGATGTTCAATGCCGACAATATTTTCGATAAACGCTATGCCACCGAGGTGAAGAAGGATACCCGGGGCAAAAAGTCCTACTATGCCGGCGCTCCCCAATCCTTCATGCTGACCTACAGCTATCGCTTTGGTGATACCAGCTCCTGGCTGGGAGAGGGGTCATGAATATCGGATCGATAGCGGTCATGGTCATGGCCATCGCCCTGGCCGCTCCAGCATCAGCCAGGGTAAACCCGACACCCAACAATCCAGCTCCAAGCCCAAGCGCAAACCAGGGGCAGCATCACCCGGGCCAGGGACAGCATCACGCAGGCCACAGCGCACCCCACACACCCGGCCCAAGCTGGACCCAATTTCCCCTGCTCGTCTCTTCTGGGGGAGGGCGCATGCAGCGGTGGATTCAGCCCAGGCAGATCACCTCGACCACCCTCGATCTATTCTCTTCCCTCCATGGCCGGGAGGATGGGGATCAAAACCAAGCCTATCGTCAGCTATCCATGGAGCCAAAGGGATTTTTGGTGACTCCAGAAAAGGGGGTGGGGGGATACCACTGGGTGCAGACCACCCAACAGGAGGCGGGGGTGATTCGAAGCGCCTCCAGCATGGTCTATTTTTCCATGCCGTCCCCCTCTCCCAAGGTGATGCTGGCGCAAAAAAAACAGCGCCTGGAAATCATCCCAGACCCCATGCCCAGGGAGCACGGCCACTATCGGGCGGGTGAGAGCTGGCCTTTCCAAATCCGTTTTGCCGGTCAACCCCTGCCCCAAGCCGAGTTGGTTTTGGAAACGGAACAGGGAGAGCGCCTAACCTTTCAAAGCGATGCCGATGGTATGGCCATGGTCACTTTTCCGGCCCAGTTCAAAGAAAAACCCAAGGAAGAGGCGGGAGCAGGTCAATCCCACCGCCATGGCCGACGCCCCCAAGCAGAATTTGTCCTGGCGGTGAGCCATCAGGAGGGGGATCAACGCTATCTGACCGCCTTCAATCATCACTATCGCCCCGGACCCTTTTTCCAAAAAAGCCTCCTCACCGGCTTGGGCTTTTTTGTCTTCGGCATGGCTCTGGCCACCCCTCTGCTTTCCCGTAAAACCAAGAAAGGGGGTGGGGCATGAGTTCTCCCTCTGTTGAGACCCGTTTTTGGAATTTGAGCCGGTTGCGGCTGATGGTTCAGCTGGTTCTGTTTGGTGTCACCGTCTATGGCGGTTTGCTGGTGGGGCCTTATCTCTCCGACAAAATTTCCGACGCCTTGCCCGCCCTCTCCTGTGCCTTTGACCAGAGCAATGGGGCCTATTGCGTGTTAATCCCCCTGCAGCACCAGATGCATCACCGGGTGGGGGAGGCGATTGTGCGGCTGGGGGGGGTGAGCCTGGATATGTTTGTTCCGCTCTTCTTCACCCTGGTGACCTTTTTTGTTTTTTTCGTCTTTCTCAACAAGGGGTTTTGCGGCTGGGTGTGCCCCTTGGGAACCGCCCAGGAGCTGCTCTATCGCCTGGGGCGGTGGTTTAAACTGGGGATCCACCGTTTGACTGGTGGCGGGCTCAAGCGGGTGCGACCGGTCAAGTGGCTGATTTTGCTGTTACTGGTCTTCACACTCCCCCTGCTGGCGGGATTGGGGGTGGCGCCCCACGCCGCCGGGGATGCCTATTGTCAAATCTGCCCCTCCCGAATCCTCACCACCCTGCTCACCGCCAATATGGAGCAGATGGCGGTGAGTGAGGCGGGTTGGCTGGATTTTACCTTGAGTGCCCTGCGCAATCTGCTGTTCGGCTTTATGCTGGTGGCGGCCCTCACGGTTCGGCAGCCCTTCTGTCGGATCTGCCCAATGCTTGCCTTCCATGCCCTGGCGCGCCGGTTTTCTTTTTTGCAGCTGGATAAGCAAGCCCATGATCGCTGCCAAAAGTGTGAAATGTGTGTCCAGGCCTGCCCCATGGATATTCCGGAAATTTCCAACCAGCACGGCCCCAAGGCGTTTCATGAAGATTGCACCCTGTGTGGCCGCTGTGCGGAATTTTGCCCGGATGACGATGTGATCCGGATCCGTTTTCTCCGCTGGCCCCTGTTTCGTTCGGCGGCGGCCTATTTTCGTTCTCGTACCCGGCTGGAAAAACCCGACGGCACTCCCCGACCTTTGACCAAAAAAACCCACAAGAAGGGGACGGCCCATGGTTGAGGTGGCCACTGCTGGGGTAGCTACTGCCGCGCCTTCGCTGCTCTCCATCTGGCTGCTGGGGATCTCGGTGGGATTGACCGCCTGTGCCGCCACCTGCCTGCCTTTTTTGGGCACCTGGAGCCTGGGGCGGGGTGGGGGGGCGCGGGGGGCGTTGCTGGATACCTCCTTTTTCCTGTCAGGCAAGGTGGTGGCTTATGGAGTGCTGGGGGCGTTGGCCGGGGCGTTGGGGGAGTGGTTATCCCGGAGTCTGGAGAGCACGCTCGGCTTGTGGGCGGTGGGTCTCGCCGGAGTGGCTGCGGGGGTGTGGTTGCTGCTGCCTGTTCCGGAAAAATCGGCTTGTGGGGTTTCAGTCAAAAAAGTCGCGGCACCCCCTTTTATTCTGGGCTTTGCCATGAGCCTGATTCCCTGCGCTCCCCTGGCTTCCCTGCTGGCCCTGGCCGCCATGGGCAGTGATCCGCTGTTGGGGATGGGTTATGGGGTGGTGTTTGGACTGGGCGCTTCCCTGACCCCGCTGCTGGTGGTGATGCCGATGGTGGGCTCTTTGGGAAAGTTGCTGGTGACGGACCGGCCTTGGCTCTCGGTGTGGCTGCGGCGGGGGGCGGGCCTGGTGCTGCTGGCTCTGGGGCTGGGCCGACTGATTCGGGCGTGGTGAATAGAATGGTGAAAAAATGATCGTTGCCAAGAGTGCTGTTCCGCTGTTTGGAAATCCCGGTTTGATGGAGGCCAACCCTTCGGCTTATGGCTGGAAGGGAGTCGCCATGTTGTTGGCCCTGAGCCTGCATCTGGCGGTGACCTTCACCCTGTGGCAATCCAACCTCTCCCAGCCCACCCTGCCAGCGCCCCTGACTTCTTTTGAGTTTGTGGTTCTACCCGAAGCCACGCCGGAGCCCACCCCACCCCCCCCAACCACCGAGATCACCGAAGCACCTCCCCCAAAGCCCCTCCCGGCTGAAATCATCCCGCCTCCGCCACCCCCGGAACCCCTCGAAGCGGAGCTCACCCCACCCCCGGAGGTTATCCCCGTGCAGCCGCCGGAACCGGTGGTGCCAGTGATCAAACAGCCTGAACCCGTAGCCATGCTCCATCCACCAAGCCCCCAATCCAAACCCCGGGTCAAACCCAGGCCGCCAGCAGAGGTGGTGAAGGTGGCGAAAAAGGTTGAACCCCTCCCGACGCCGCCAATCACACCCACGACGCTGACAAACAATCCCCCCGTCAAACAGGTCGCCGTGGCCCCCACCCGTCACGATGCCGCCCCACCTGCCGTCATGGAAAAACCGGTTTCAGCCGTCAAACCAGCGGAGACCTACACCCCTCCCAGCAGTCGGGCGGGCTATCTGAACAATCCCAAGCCGCTCTATCCCAAATTGGCCCGACGCCGGGGAATGGAGGGGCAGGTTTTGCTGACCGTGGAGGTGGATGAGCGGGGTGAGCCGTTACAGGTAAAGGTCAAACAGGGCTCTGGACATGCCATTTTGGATCGCAGCGCTTTGAAGGCGGTCAAAAAGTGGCGTTTTGTTCCCGCGCGGCGGGGACAGATGGCGATCCGCGCCTCGGTGGAAATCCCCATTCGCTTTAGCTTGCTGAACAGTTGAACAGTTGAACAGTCAAACAAGGATATTCAAACGATGATGACATGGGGTGCGTGGTGGCACGAATCCGATCTGGTGGTGCAGGGGGTGTTGGTGGTTTTGGTGCTGGCCTCTCTCTCCAGCTGGTCGGTAATCCTCTATAAATGGTGGCAGCTGGCCAAAGCCCATGGGCTTGAAAAACGGCTCAACCAAGCTTTGAGCAAGCCGGAAACCGACCTTTCCCCGAGCCTTCTGGAGGGCCATTTTCTCTCCCTGACCCTCCACCCAAGCCGCTCCCCGCAAACCAATACCCGTCAAGCCCTGGAGGCAGACCTGGCCCAGGGGTTCATGGAGCGGCGGATCCATCTGGAAAATGGCCTGACCTGGCTCGCCACCATCGGCAGCTCCGCCCCCTTCATCGGCCTGTTCGGCACGGTTTGGGGCATCATGCACGCCCTTCAGGGGTTGGGTGGCGAAGCAGCAATCTCCATGGATCTGGTGGCGGGTCCGGTCTCTGAGGCGTTGGTGGCGACAGCGGTGGGGCTCTTTGCGGCGATTCCGGCGGTGATGGGCTATAACGCCCTGATTCGCCGCCTGCGCCGGGTGACAACCACCATGCAGGGCAATATTTTGCATGTGATCAATCGCTTGACCATGACCCAACCCAGGCCTCAACCCGCGTCGACTCCCCTGGAATCCACCCGGATATAGCCATTCGAATCAAAAATTGGACATATGCCGTTGCACTTTTTTCGGTCATTCCCGCGAATGCGGGAATCCAGGGGGGCTGGCACGAAACCTTCCAAACCTTGCTTCACTTTCAACAAAATACCGACCTTGCTGAAGATTTGGTTTTTCCTTGAGGGTTATGATTATCTCTCTGGATCCCCGCCTTCGCGGGGATGACGAGTCAGAGAAGAGTGTCTAATTCTGAGGTAGGCCTACTATATCAACAGGAGAAACCTGATGGCTGGAAATTTATTTGACGGGGGGGATGGGGATCAACCTCTGGCTGAGATCAATGTGACCCCCTTCGTGGATGTCATGCTGGTGCTGCTGGTAATTTTCATCATCGCCGCCCCCCTGATGGCCCAGGCGCTGAAAGTGGACCTGCCCCAGGTGAGCGCCCCCACCGATGGGGAGCCGTTGGTGGTTAATCTGGCCCTGTTTGCCGATGGTCGGCTGGAACTGGATGGCGAGTCCATCCCAGAGGCAGAGATTCGCCAGCGGCTGATCCAGCGGTTTACCCGGGAACCGGAAGCGGTCCTGCGTCTGGGAGGCAGTGCCCAAACCCCCTATCAGGAGATTGCCCGACTGCTCTCCACCGCTCAGCAGGTCGGTATCACCCGCATCGCCTTCGCCACCACCCCGCCCCGAGAGTAAGCCAGGGGGGCTCCCCCACCTTGGGGATTTTGCCGGATTTTGGTTTGGTTATGGATAAAATGCC
Organism: Magnetococcales bacterium; assembly: GCA_015232395.1. NCBI lineage: Bacteria > Pseudomonadati > Pseudomonadota > Magnetococcia > Magnetococcales > Magnetococcales bacterium. Next base: position 67,111 of record JADFZT010000001.1, read on the forward strand.
GCTGTGAGTGATCCAAGTCAGGCCGGTGGCTGCAAGGTTTGCAAAATATAGCCGATCTGCTGGGCAATACCGGGCACTTTTTCCACCACAACCCCCTCAAAATCCTTCTTGAAAGGCAAGAGCCTCACGTTGGGGCCGTTGTCACACCCTTCGCCAAAGCAATCGACCCGCACCACAGGGACGGTGATGGACCTGCGAAACAGCTCTTTTTCCAACGCCCTGGCAATGGCGCGCCCCCCTCGGGTACCACAGGAGGCGTTGTCATCCTCACTGTTTTTCAGAGTGGGACGCCGCTTGGTGCAGACCCAGACCAAAACCTGGCTTGAAATCATGGAGGTCATTTTTTAAATGAACCCAACCCATCTGTGGGAAACTGGCATATCACAGGCCAAAGAGCTGCACTGGAGATGGCCCGATAGCAAAACCGGACCATCCCCGAAAAAACCGATCAATGCTTAAAGTGGCGCATTCCGGTAAAGACCATGGCGAGACCATGTTCGTTAGCCGCCGCGATCACCTCTTCGTCCCGGATGGAGCCCCCAGGTTGAATCACCGCCTTGGCCCCGGCTTCCGCAGCAGCATCCACCCCGTCCCGGAAGGGGAAGAAGGCGTCGGATGCCAGCACGGTACCCTGGATGGGATCACCCGCCTTTTGCAGCTCTCTGGCGGTCTCCCGGGCTTTCCAAACGGCAATACGAGAGGAATCCACCCGGCTCATCTGCCCAGCCCCCACCCCCACCGTGACCAGATCCTTGGCAAAAACGATGGCGTTGGATTTAACATGCTTTACTACCTTCCAGGCAAAGAGCAGATCCTTCAGCTCCTCATCAGTGGGGGCACGCTCGGTGACCACCTTCAAATCGGCCTGGCTCACCTGGGCCAAATCCCGCCCCTGGAGCAGCATTCCCCCGATCACCCGCTTCATGTCCCAGCCGGATGGGGAGGCTCCCTGGCCGCCATCGGGAGTGGTCAGGGTGAGCAGGCGAAGATTTTTTTTGGCGGCAAAAGCCTCCCGGGCCCCCTCATCAAAGCTGGGGGCGATGACCGCTTCCACAAAGGTTTTGGTAATCTCCCGGGCCAGAGCCGCGTCGACGGGGCGGTTGCAGGCGATGATGCCACCAAAAGCCGAAACAGGATCGGCATCCCGGGCCTTTTGGTAAGCGGCGGTGAGATTGTCGTCAATCGCCGCCCCACAGGGGTTGGTATGCTTGACCACCACCACAGCCGGATCGGAAAACTCCTTCACCAGCTCGAAAGCGCCGTTGGCGTCGTGGATGTTGTTGAAGGAGAGCGCTTTACCTTGCAGCTGTTTGGTATTGGCAACACCGGGCTCAGAAGCACCCGCTTCCACATAAAAGGCCGCCTTTTGATGGGGGTTTTCCCCGTAACGCATCTCCTGGCGTTTGTGATATTGGGCGGTGAAGGTGCCGGGAAAATCCTCGGGCTCCCCCGCGTCATCCCGAGCGGAGAGCCAGTTGGAGATGGCGCCATCATAAGCCGCCGTGCGGGCGAAGGTTTTGCGCGCAAGAAGGGCGTTGGTCTTCAGGGTCACCCCACCGCCATTTTCCTGCATCTCAGCGAGCACCTTGGGATAGTCCTCAGGGTCCGTAATCACCGTCACCGAGCGATGATTTTTAGCGGCGGAGCGGAGCATGGAGGGGCCACCGATATCGATATTTTCGATGGCTTCTTCCAAGGTGACCCCCTCTTTGGCGACCGTGGCTTCGAAGGGATAGAGATTCACCACCACCAGATCGATGGGGGTGATATCGTGCTCGGCCATCTGGGCTTGATGATCGGCACTCTCCCGCAGCCCCAGCAAGCCGCCGTGAATCTTGGGATGGAGGGTTTTCACCCGGCCATCAAGCATTTCGGGAAAACCGGTGTGGGAGGAGACGTCGGTCACGGCGAGGCCCGCCTGGGCCAATTTTCGCGCTGTGCCCCCGGTGGAGAGGATCTGAACGTTGAATTTGGCCAGTCCTTGGGCAAACTCAACGAGGCCACTCTTGTCGGAGACGCTGATCAGGGCGCGCTTGATGGGGGTCATGTTGCCAATTCTCCTGAAATCACAATCGGTTGAAGACTGCCACAAAAAAACCATCACTCCCTGAGCGATGGGGTAGCAAATTCAAGTAAGGCTCAGAGGATGATAACCCCTGAATCCCCTCTGCGGCCAGGATTCGGGAGGCATCCAGCAAACGAAACTGGGGATGCTCCTTCAAAAAGGCCGCCGCCACCTGGTCATTTTCCCGGGAGAGCAGGGAGCAGGTAGCATAGACCAGACGGCCACCCGGGCGAACCAGGGCCGCACCCGCCCCCAACAGCGCACACTGCCGGGCGTGAAAGGCTTCCACCTGATCAGGGGTCAGCCGCCATTTGATCTCGGGGTGACGCCGCAGGGTGCCGGTTCCGGAACAAGGCGCATCCACCAGCACCCGATGGGCTTTCAAGGTGTAGGGGCGCAAGCAGGGATCCCGTTCGTGGCGCAAGGGCTGGGTGCGAATGATCCGAATGCCGGAGCGCTTCAAGCGGGGTTTCAAAGCTTTGAGACGGCGGGAGTCCCGGTCACAGGCCAAAATCCGCCCCTTCCCCTGCATCAGACTCGCCAGGTGCAGGCTCTTGCCACCCCCCCCGGCACAGAGATCCACAATCGTCTCCCCCGGCTGGGGATCCACCAAAAAACCCACCAGCTGACTCCCCTCATCCTGCACCTCCACCCCGCCACTCTGATAGACCGACAATCCTCCCAGGGGATAACGGGAGGCCAGGCGAATCCCTTCAGGGGAATGGGGGGTGGGGAGGGGGGCGAGCCCGGCTGCTTCCAGCTCACCCAACACCTGATCCCGGGAGATTTTCAGCAGATTGACCCGCAGATCCACCGGTGCTGGCTGGTTCAGGGAGGCGGCCAACCCCATCGCCTCTGCCTCCCCCAGCTGCGCGACAAACCCCTGCCACAACCAATCGGGCAGGGAATAACGCAGCCAGGGTTTGAGAGAGGAGAAATCGGAATCAGCAACAGAGAGGGGAGGGGCTTGGGAAGCGACAACAGAATCGGAACCAGGGGGAATATCGGCGCTGGCGTCGGCATCAAAAACGGCTGGAGTCGCCACAGCCGGGGTAGGGGAGGGGTGGGGATCATCCAGAGCGGAGACCGATACCAGCGCCCCCCCCTGAACCGCTGCCGCCAGATCCACCAAGGTCTCACTCTGAGCGAGATGTTCCAGAAGGCGTTTATGGCGCAGCACCCCGAAAACCAGATCCCCCACCTGGTTGCGATCCCGTTTGCCCAGCTGGGGGTGCTCCCGAAAAAAACGGCTCAAAACCCGATCAGCCGGTTGCTCGTTATGAAGGATGGCTGCCAGCAGCTTGCCAGCCCAGGCCAACGCGTCTGCTGAGGTCATGAGGCGTGGTCGGAAACGTCGTCCACCGGTTGTCGGGAGAGGGCTTCGAAGATCGACTTCACCAGCACCGCCAGGGGCACCGCAAAAAAGACCCCCAGCACCCCCCAGAGAGAGCCGAAAAAAAGCACCGCCAGGATGATCGTGGTGGGATGAACCTTGACCGTTTCACCCAAAATCAGGGGAGCCAGGACGTTGCCGTCGATAATCTGCAAGATCCCATAAGCGGCCAGGGGATGGAGTGCCTCCAGGGTGATCCCCCACTGCACCACCCCCAACACCGCCACAGGCACCGTCACCACCGCCACACCCAGGAAGGGAATCAGCACCGACAGACCGGTTAAAATGCCCAGCAAAAAGGCGTAGTCAAACTGCATGTAGATAAAGACCGTATAGCTCACCACCCCCAGGATCAGCATTTCCCAAAACTTGCCCCGGATATAGCCACCCACCCCCAACTCGGCATCCCGCAGCACGCTGGTGAGCAGTCCACGTTCCCGGGGAAGCAGGCGACGGAGATAAGCCATGAAGAGCTGCTTGTCCTTCATAAAGAAGAAAACCAAAAACGGCACCAGCACCAGATAGATCAACACCGAAAAGAGCCCCGGCAGCCCCTGGAGAATGTAGGTGATGGTCTCGCCGATAAAATCCTGGGATCCCTCCACCATGCGCACCAGCAGGTTTTCCACCATGGCCGGATCGATAAATCCGGATTCGGCAGCGGTATCGGTGGCCTTGTGCATCAGCTCCTTGAGGGTATCGGCAATCCGGGGAATCTCTCCCAAAAGTTTGGTGAGTTGCTTGGCCAGGTTGGGCAAAAGCACAAAAAGAAAGAGGTTCATCACAAAAATAAAGAGACTGAATACAATCAGAATGGCCAGCAGCCTGGGAAAATGGAGCTTGCGCAAGGGAGTAACCATCCCCTCCAGGAGATAGGCCACCACGATGGCGGTAAAGTAGGGGGCCAGGGCGCTGCCAAAAAAACCGATCAAAAGCCCCACCGCCGTCAGCACCAAAATCAGGGTGATGGATTGGGGATCCTTGAAGTGCCGGAGCAGCACCACCAAAAAATTGGGCTTTTGGGGGATGGGCGAAAATTCACCATCAGATGGATTGTCAGGGGGGGCCGCCTTGGGCTGAGCTGCCTGGGTCTGGGCCGTCTTGGGCTGGGAGTGATTCACAGCCTTGCTGTCTGCTTGGAGTGTGTCCGTATGATCGGCGGTCATGGTCAGGCCACCTTGTTGGAAGGCAAAATCAATAGAGGGGTTCCGACATCAATCAATTCATACAGAGCCAAAACCCCCCGGTTATCCATGCGAATGCAGCCAGCGGAGTGGGGCTCCCCCAGAAGATGGCCATGGGGTGTACCGTGAATGTAGATGTAGCGCTCAAAGCTGTCCACCCCCGGCCCCTGGTTGATACCCGGTTCCAGACCGGTCAGCCGCAAGATGCGGGTGGTGATGAGATCCTCTCCCGGATCGACCCCATCGGCGACAATTTCTCCGGTAGCGACACGCCCCTTGAAAACCATCCCCAGAGGCTCGCCGTCACCGATTTTATGGCTGACTTGATGCAACCCGGTGGGGGTTTTATAGCTGTTTTCGGTGTTGCCGAATCCCTTTTTACCGGTAGAGATCGGCCACTCTTCCACCACCCCTGTCTCTGAAAGAAGCAGGAGGCGTTGTTCCTCTCCCAACGCCAGGAGGGCTGGGCTTTGCAGATCCCAGCCCCCCTGAATCAGTCGGTCACGAACGTGGTTCCAGGCTTCTCCCGGGAAAAAACCACTCCCGGAGTTTGCCTGGAAGGTCAAACTATTCCTCCCCCATCACGCCCAGAAGTCTGAGCAGGCTCAGGAAAAGATTGATGATGTTGAGATACATGGACAAAGCCGCCACCGAAGGGGCTACCGCCCAGGGATTGTTCTTAAGCATCTGGGTTTCATACAGAATAAACCCGGAAAAGATCAGCGCCCCTGCGGCGGATGTGGCAAAGAGCAGGGCGGATGATTGCATGAACATGTTGATCAGGGAGCCGACGATCAAAACGATCAGCCCCGCCATCAACATCCCCCCCATCATGGAGAGATCCCGTTTGGTGGTGAGGGAGTAGAAGGTGGTGCCGATGAAAACTGCTGCCGTCATAAAGACCGCCTGGCCGATGATTCCGGAAAGTCCGGCCCCCACATAGACCGCAATGACGGGTCCAATGGAGAGTCCCGATAGACCGGTAAAAAGAAACAGGGTGGCGGTGTTTTGAAACTTGAAGGCGATGAAGAGGGCTGCAAACTGAAGCACGATGAGCAGGATGGGATGCTCATAGGCGAAGGGCAGACGCATGCCTACATAGCCGGCAGCGGTTGCGACGATGAGGCTGGCTGAAAGCAGGGCATAGACCTGCTTCAGGTAGGCGACGGCGTTGCTGTCTACCTGGGTTCCAGAGCGATTTTGCTCCCAAGTGGTCTCCCGGGCATTTTGTTGGGTACTGAACCTACGGGGATCGTTCACGATTGGACTCCTTCGTTGCTTAAATAGGGTTCGGCATAAACCGGCCAGAGGCTCTCCGGCCGGGATTTCCTGTCTTTTTTTGATCAGCACTTTATCTTAGAGGATAACTGAAATCACTTCAATGCCGATCTGCCGGAAAGAGGTAGAATGTTATTGAAAAATGTAGTCCGCTGGATTACTGTTTCACCATGTCCAACTGGCCCATGACAGTGGTGGAAACCCATGAATTTCAGGCCCAGGCCAAAAAGCTCCTGGGGCAGGAAGAAGTTTTGGCGCTTATCAATCATCTATCCAGAAACCCAACGGATGGCGATCTGATCGAAGGAACCGGTGGTGTACGAAAACTGCGCTGGAGGCGACCGGGAACCGGGAAAAGAGGTGGATACCGGATCATCCATTTTTTTCATGATCATGCGACACCACTGTTTCTTTTTACTATTTATCAAAAAAACGCTCAGGATAATCTGAGTGGTGCGCAACGAATCCAATTGCGCAAAATGACCAAAAAGATCGTCGCAGCCTACCATTCAGGAGTGAAAAGCCATGTCCGAAATAGCTGACTCCATCCTACGGGGAGCGGAAGATGCCTTGGCCTATGCACAGGGGAATGACAATCGGGGGCAAGCCCATGTCCCCCAGGAAGTGGATGTCAAAGCCATCCGACTCCACCTGAAAATGTCGCAGCGAATATTTGCCAAAACCTTTGGTTTTTCAGTCCATACGCTACGCCACTGGGAACACGGCATCCGCAAACCCAAAGGGGCGGCTCGCGCCTTCCTTACTGTGATCCAAAGGGACCCCAATGCAGTGGTCCGCGCCTTGATAGGGTCAACCCATTTTCCAGGTTCAGACGCTGTTACGGATTGAAAACGAGCCGCTGCTTTCCACTATTGAATAATCTGACAACCTCACCCTGCCTGACATATAATGTGATCCAGATCATCCCACCCGCAGACGATCTGCCTGACGCCTGCTTCAGGCCAGGGCAATGGAACAAAATGCAGAAAAATCGCAAAACCCGGAGATTGATGATAATGAAAACACTTCGATTGCTGCTGTGGACGATTTTAGGCTGCTCCCTGGCCACACCCGCCTGGAGTGTCGAGCCGGTGCCCCTTTTTCTGTCCGTTCCCGTTTGGCAGAAAGGCTCAACCACCCAGGCTGCCCAGCCCCCTCTCCCTGGAGCGGTGGCGGTCACCTTGAACACCCGCACCCTGAAGTCCGATCTGGGGGAGGGGTTGGTGATGGCGATACCCGATGGGGAGAGCTATGACCTCATCGTTGAGCAGCGCCAGGCCCATGGCAATGGCGATCTCACCCTGGTGGGACGCGTTGCCGGGTCCGAAGCCGGGGGGCGTTTTGTCATCACCGTGGGGGAGGGGAGTGCTTTTGGTCGAATCCATACCCCCGATGGCCTCTTCCGGCTCACTTCCAATCCCCAGGGGTGCTGGCTGATCAACCAGACCGACTCCCCCCTCTCCCCGGCCCCCCACCCGGAGCCCGATTTCCAGGTGATTGAAGAAGGAGAGAGACCCCGAAGCAAAACCGCGCCCGAACCCGCCACCCCCCGGGCGGATGGAGATGTCGAGATTGATCTGATGATTCTCTACACCCCGGCCATGGCCGCACGCTATCCCGGGGATGCGCTGGAGACCCGTCTCAACTATCTCATTTCCCTCTCCAATCAGGCCTATACCGACAGCGAAATCAACATCACCCTGCGCCTGGTTCATTTTGCCGAGGTGGATTATTCCGAGAGCACCTATATCACCACCGCCCACTCCGACCTGATGGCGGGTACCGATGCCGCCTTTTCCGACATGGCCTCCTTGCGCACCACCTATGGCGCGGATCTGATCTCCCTGATGCGACCCTACCGCTATGCGGATCACGTCAGCTGCGGTTATGCCGGCTATTCCTATTCGTGGATCGGCTCTCCGGACAACTACACCTTCAGCGCCGATTCAGGATATTCGGTGGTGAGTGATGGGGACGATATCCTGGGAAGCCTCTATTATTGTGGCGAATATACCCTGCCCCACGAGCTTGGCCATAATCTGGGCTCCACCCACGATGTGGCCAACACCAGCAGCAGCGGCTTTTTCGACTATTCCTACGGCTACGGCATTTCCGGCACTTTCGGCACCGTCATGAGCTACCTCAGCCCCGTTGAAGGCAAATATTCCAATCCCGATATCCTCTGTGCCGATGGCGCCTACGCCTGTGGGGTGGAAGATAGCGCCGACAACGCCCGCTCCATGAACAACCTGGCGGGCCAAATCGCCGCCTTCATGCCCACCGTCGTCACCGCCAACACTGCCCCCGCAGCCAGCGACGGCACCCTCACCACCGATGAAGACACCGCCGCCACCGGCACCCTCATCGCGAGTGACGCCGACAGCGACAGCCTGACCTACAGCATCGTCAGCCAAGGCAACCTGGGCACCGCCGCCATCACCGACGATAGCAGCGGGGCTTTCACCTACACCCCCAACACCGACGCCAGCGGCAGCGACAGCTTTACCTTCAAGGTCAACGACGGCACCGAGGATTCCAACACCGCCACCGTTACCGTCACCATTACCCCCCTCACCTTTGATGATGTCGCCAGCGATCACTGGGCGGGGAGTTACATCACCACCCTTGCAAGCAACGCCATCACCAGCGGCTGTACCTCTGATACGTATTGTCCCGACAACACCCTGCAACGAGCGGAAATGGCGATCTTTCTGCTGCGAAGCCAGTATGGATCGAGCTACTCCCCCACGGCTGCGACAGGGACTGCTTTTGATGACATTTCTTCCAGCTATTGGGCGGGCAATTTTGTCGAAAATCTGGCGGAATTGGGCATCACCAATGGGTGTGATGACAGCAACTTTTGCCCCAACCGGGAGATCACCCGTTCCGAGATGGCGATCTTTCTGCTGAGAACCAAATATGGTTCCGATTATCAGCCCCCCACCGCCACCGGCAGCGCCTTTGGGGATATCTCGTCCGACTATTGGGCTGCTGGATTTATCGAGCAGTTGAACAGCGAAGGATTTTCCGACGACACCATCGATCCATCCAAGAGCTGCGACAGCGGAAACTATTGCCCCAGTCTCACCATCAACCGGGCGGAAATGGCGGTCTTTCTGGTCAAGACCTTCGGCATGGAATAGATGGCCATCAGCCGTTTTTCCGCTCTGAAAAAGCCCCCCCTTGGAAAGGATCAACTGATCGAGGGTTTTTTCCACCAGGGGGCTTGTCCTGGGGGACTCTTTGGGTTAGGGTGACTCTCTCTCTGAAACATCGGTTTAAGGTCGAACCACCCCTTGATAAATCATCCATTTTTCCGGTTTTCCTCCCTATATTCGAGGTTACGCCATGTTTGAAGGCGTCATTTCAGCATTGGTCACCCCCTTTCGGGACGATCAGGTAGACAGTGAAGCCCTCACCCGTCTGATCGAATACCAGATTCGGGGCGGGGTGAACGGTATCGTTCCCTGCGGCACCACTGGTGAATCCGCCACCTTGACCCACGATGAACACCGGCAAGTGATTCAGCTGGTGGTGGAGCAAGTGGCCGGTCGGGTTCCCGTCATTGCCGGGACCGGCTCCAACTCCACCAAAGAGTCCATTGAGCTGACCCGCTTTGCCCAAAAAATCGGTGCGACCGGCGCGCTGCTCATCACCCCCTATTACAACAAACCCACCCAGGAAGGGCTCTACCTCCACTATCGGAGTGTGGCCGAAGCGGTGGAGCTGCCCATCGTCCTCTACAACGTCCCGGGACGCACGGCGGTAGACATGAAGGCGGAAACCGTCGCCCGACTGGCCAAGGTGAAAAATATCACTGCCATCAAGGAAGCCACCGGGGATATGGAGCGGGCCTCCCGTATTCGCCTGCTCACCGGCGATGGCATCACCCTGATTTCCGGTGACGACAGCACCTTTCTGCCCTTCCTGGCTGTTGGGGGACGCGGGGCGATCTCGGTGACTGCCAACATCGCCCCGGAGCGCATGAGCGCCCTCTGGCGGGCCTGGGAGCGTGGGGATCCAAAAACAGCCCGACAGGAACACGAATCCCTGCTGGAACTCAACCGCCTGCTCTTTTGCGAAACCAACCCCATCCCCATCAAGGCCGCCGTCAACTGGATGGGCATGTGCGGACCGGAAATACGCCCTCCACTGACCCCCCTTGCCCACCCGGAAGGGGAAGCGTTGCGCCAGGCGATGGTCGATTTACAGCTCCTTTCCGGTGCTGGCGACTGATCCCGAATTTTTTTTATCCAGATAAAGGAAATTTTGATTGAAAACCAACCTGCCGATAAGCGATAGTTGCGGGCTTGTGGGGAGGACACTTGAGGTGTTTTTCGACCTTTTTTTTAAACGAGGAGATACACGGATGAAGAAATCCAGGTTGCTAGTCTTTGCGGGCCTTCTGGCACTACCCCTTGCCGCGAGCCCCGCCTTTGCCGGTGATGCCGCCAAAGGAGAAGCGCTGGCCAATAAAAAATGCACCACCTGCCACGCCTTTCCCACCTTCAAGAAAAAAGGCAAAATCGGTCCTCCCATCGGCGCCGGTATTGTGGGTTCCAAAGCGGGTCAGGATGCCAATTTCAAATATTCCAAGGCCCTCAAAAAAGCCGCCGATGGTGGTCTGGTCTGGGATGAGGCGAATCTGGACAAGTTCCTGGAAAGCCCCAAAAAGATGATCAAAGGCACCAAGATGATGGCTTTCCCCGGCTTCAAAAAAGAGGCTGATCGGAAAAATGTCATCGCCTTTTTGAAGACTCTGTAAGCGATCAAGTCACGTTGGCAACACGGCTCGAAGGGCGGCCTCCGGTCGCCCTTCAGCTTTTTCCGGTCCCCGTAGAATGCGCAATTATAAGGACATCTTAACGGTCATCCCCGGGGTAGCCGTGCTGGTTGGTCTGGTCTTCCTGTTTCAACATTTCGAAGAAGATATTACCAAACCCGCCCACATGACCCCCTCCCAGGGAAGAGCCAACCTGGTTCATCAGGGCAAACGAGCGGTGCGTAAATGCATCGCCTGCCACGATATGACCAGTGCCCGCCGGAGCAATCGGGTGGGTCCACCCCTATGGGGCATCTTCAACAAACCCGCAGCAGGCACTGAAAACTACAAATATTCCAAAGCCCACACCGCACGGGCCAAGGCAGGACTCATCTGGAACCATCAAACCCTGGACGCCTACCTGAAAAATCCCAAGGCGTTTATTCCCGGCAACCGAATGGCCTTTGCCGGCATTCGGGTGGATGAGGAACGGCGGCAGCTGATCGCCTATATGGAAACATTGCGGGATAGCGACGAAGAGTCCTCTCCCCCCTTGATCGCTCCCCCCCAGTCCAAGCTGGTCACCCCGGTGGATCCCCCGAAAAAAAGCCAGGAGGAAGTCCTCAAGCAGGGTCGCCTGGAAGCTGAAAAGTGTGGGGCCTGTCACGATCTTGGCCCCCGCAAAAAAACCATCGTCGGCCCACCCCTTTGGGGGATCACCGGCGAAGTGGCAGGTCAGGCCAAAAATTTCCCCTATTCACCGGAATTTTTGGCCCGGGTGGAAAAGGGGCTCACCTGGAATGAGGCCAATATGGATGCCTGGTTGAAGGATCCGAAAGCGTTTCTCCCTGGCACCCGCATGCTCTTTGGCGGCATTCCCCGACGGGAACGACGTGAAGAGCTCATCACCTACCTCAAAACCCTGCGTTAGGCGGATCGATCATGTCCTCTTCCCGGCACATTTCCGATAACCGCAAAGCCCGCTTCAACTATGAAATTTCAGATAAGTTTGAAGCAGGAATTGTGCTCACCGGAACCGAGGTCAAAGCCCTGCGCCAAGGTCGGCTCAATATGGGAGAGTCTTACGCCTACATCCGCCGGGATGAACTCTTCTGGGCCAACGCCAACATTCCCCACTACTCCCACGGCAACGTCAACAACCACGATCCCGTGCGGGTCCGAAAACTATTGGTCCACAGACAGGAAATCCGCCGTTTGATCGGCGTCACCAAAGAAAAAGGGATGTCGCTGATTCCCCTCAAAGCCTACTGGAAGGGGGGAAAGGTGAAGCTGGAGGTGGGAATTGCCAAGGGTAAAAAGCTCTACGATAAACGCAAAACCCAGCAGGAACGGGATTGGAAGCGGGATAAGGAACGGCTCCTCAAGGCGGGAGATTGACTGGTCTTGCTACTTGGGAATTGGCACTGGGACATCGCGGTCGCTTTGATGAAATAGAGTCAAGACCTTGGAGCTACTGGGAATGGAAGGCAGCCCGCATAAACCCGTGTAAACCCGCATAAACCCGCGCAAACCCGCGTAGAATGCGGTGAGCCACGCGAACCGCATCAATCAAGACGGATGTGCCATTTTATAACCATTCGAATCAAGAATTGGACACATGCCGTTGCACTTTTTTCGTCATTCCCGCGAATGCGGGAATCCAGGGTGTCTGGCACAAACCTTTCCAAATCTTGTTTCACTTTCAGCAAAACAGCAGCCTTGCTGAAGATTTTGTTTTTCCTTGAGAGCCATGATTATCTCTCTGGACCCCCGCCTTCGCGGGGATGACGAGTCAGAGAAGAGTGTCCAATTCTGAAGTAGACCTGCTATAGATCTGGAACGACTATACATCGCGGTCTCTTTGACAAAAAAATCAAGACCTTGGGGCTGCGCCCCAAACCCGCTGGGGATGAAAAACAAAATCAAAAGATTAAGATCAACAGATTAAGATCAACAGATTAAGATCAAAAGATTTAAGATCAAAAGACAAACCGTGGGCTCTGCCCACACCCGGAAGGGAGATAATCCCCCTTCACCCCTAATAGTAAAATCAAAGGAAAAACCATTACTCCAAACGCATCTTTTCCTGGTGTTTTTTGTAAAGCGCATGAATCAAACCGTCCGCCAAACCAATCTGAGGGACGTGAATATCCTTAATCCCCCCCCAATCCATAATCGCAGAAAAAATACGACCCGCCGGTAAAATCACATCAGCCCGATCCGGTCGAAGCCCAAGCTTGATCATCCGCTCCTCATAAGTCAGCCGCTCCAACATCGCCAACACCTTTTCCAAACGCTTCCGGGAAAGAGCCTTGTCCTGACGCCGCAGAGAAAGCTTGAAAATCTTATTGATATTGCCCCCAAAACCAATTGCCCGGAGCTTTTCCATCCCCCGGCTGTTTTTTTTCACCCAAGCCCCCATCTTCGACCAACGGGCACTGCTCACCAACGCCTCCTTCAAACGAATGGTGCCTATCTTGAACGACTCCGCCGCCACCAGCGCACCGCTATTATAAAGAATCAATTCAGTCGAGCCGCCACCCACATCGATGAAGAGATAGTTGCCATCAAGAAAACGCCCATCCAGCCGATTCAAGGCGATATATTCCGCCTCCTTGGCCCCTGTGATCAATTCCAGGTCGATATGGGCCTCCTTGTGAACCCGTCTCGCAATCTCCTCACCATTGTCCGCAGAGCGCAGGGCTGAGGTGGCACAGGCCAGATAATCCTCCACCCGGCAAACATCCATCAGATGACGGAAGCTGATCATGGTCTTGATCAGATCCTCTGTCCGCTGGGGAGAGATGGCATTTTTCAGAAAAGCATCTTCTCCCAAACGCACCGGCACCCGATAAAGATTGGCTTTTCGGACCAGAGGGGTCCAATCACCCACCTCGTAAACATTGGAAACCAGCAGACGAACAGCATTGGAGCCAATATCAATTGCAGCCAGTATCATCTTTTCTCCATCTTTGATTGTGCGGCTCATGCTGCTCTCCAATCCGCTTTGACAGCCAAACCCATATACAAACTATCCCGATTCAATCGCTCTTATGAAACACCTCAGGAAACCGAACGCCCCAAGATGCGTTTCCGCAACCCCATCACCAGGGAAAAGAGGGTGGGAATCAAAGCCAGGGTGAGAAAAGTGGCCAGCAACAAGCCACCGATCACCACACTCCCCAACCCCCGATAAAGCTCCGAACCCGCCCCCGGAAAAAGCACCAAAGGCAACAAACCACACACCGAGGTAAAGGTGGACATAAAGATGGGTCGCACCCGAATGCGTACCGACTCCGCCACCGCTTCGTTGGGGTCCATCCCCTCTTCCCGGATAAAATTCAGCGCCTGATGCACGATGAGAATGGCGTTGTTGACCACGACACCGATCAAAATCACAAAGCCCAACATGGTGAGCACATCCAGAGGTTGATGGTGGAAAAGGTTCAACACCTCAAGCCCCAACACCCCGCCAGCAGCAGCCAGGGGCACCGTGGCAATGATCACCAACGGATAGAGAAAAGATTCGAACAGAGCCGCCATCAACAAAAAGGTGATGGTCAAGGCGAGCAAAAACTGCCCCTTCATCGCCTCCTTGGCCAGGTTCAATTGATCCGCCCCTTCGGTCAGGCGCAACTGAGTCAACCTGGGCAACCCTTCGGCCTCCATGGGGGCGATCAATTTTTCCCGTACCGCCTGGATGGTCTCTTCCATGGTGGTCTCCCGGGGGGGATTGATCCGTAGAGAGACCGAACGCTCCCGCTCCAGATGGTCGATCTGCACCGGTCCCGACGCCATCACCAGATCGGCTACCGTCGCTACGGGAATGATCTCGCCGTTTCGGGTCACCAACGGAAACTGCCCCACCTCCTGAGTGCGCCGCACTTTCGGCACCACCCCCCGAATCACCAGATCCATCTCCTTGCCTTCGATGAGAATTTCATCCACCCGCAGGCCATCCCCGGCAAATGCGGCTACACTCTGCCCCACCTCCCTGGCTGAAAGGCCGTTTTCCCGGGAACGCAGGCGATTGGGGATCAGCTGAATCTCCGGATTGGCCAGCTCCAGCCCCGGTATGGGACGAATTTGGGAGCCGGGGAGGGCTTCCTGGGCCATACCGAAGAGACGCCCCGCCAGATCCATCACCGTGGGGAGTTCCGGCCCGGTAATCGCCAGATCCAACGAACGGCCCTGACCGATACCCCGGCCAAAGATGGACCGCTGGTTGACGATGCCGATGGTGCCGGGAATGTTACCGATGGGCTTTTTCATCAGATCCACCAGATCCCGAACCCGCTCCGGATCCTTGGCGGCTGCCCCCATGAAAGCCACGGCGCCGCGCGCCACAAAGAAAAAGTGGCGGATGGCAGGCTCTCGCAATGGTTCTCCTTCTGCCGCCTCCCAGTGGGGTTTCAGGGTCTCTTCCACCCCATGGGCCAAGCGGGTCATCTCCGCCAGGTTGTAGCCCGGGGGAGGGATCAACATGGCAAAAATCAGATTGCGGTTACCGCTGGGGAGATATTCCGCTGAGGGCACCAGATGGATGGTGGTGGTAATGGTGGCGGCAATGAGCACGCCCGCCACCAGCAGTCGGGTAAAAATGCGCCGGTTGACCCAACGGATCCCCCCCGCCAACGCCCCGGCGACACCCACCCCCTTGGCCCCTTCCCGCCCCCCATTTGTCGCTCCATCCTGTCTACCAACAGCCCCACGGCCCCCATCCCCATTGGTGATGACCGGATTTTCCCCGCTCCCCTCGACTGAATCGATATGGGAGCCATTGCCGGAAGAACGGTTGTCAGAACCGTTGCCTCTCCCTCTGCGTTGGCTCAAGCGCCCAATCAGGCGGCTGCCCAGGGTGGGAATCACCGTGGTGGAGACCACCAGGGAAAAAAGCACCGCGGCACACAATGCCACGGCGATATCACCAAAAAGCTGGGCGGCTTCGATCTTGAGGGTCAAAATCGGCAAAAAGACCGCTACCGTCGTCGCCGTGGAGATAAAAATCGCCCCCCACACCTGGGAGGTGCCCTTCACCGCCGCTTCCCGGCCAGCCATGCCGGCCCGTCGCAGGCGGACGATATTTTCCAGCACCACGATGGCCGGATCCACCACCATCCCCACCGCAAAGGCCAGGCCCGCCAGGGAGATCACATTCACCGAACGCCCCACCCCGGCCATGGCCAAAAAGGCCCCGATCACCGAGATGGGAATGGCGAGGGCGATGATGCCGGTGGCAGAGACCGAGCGCAAAAAGAGGATCAACACCCCCATGGCGAGCACCCCGCCGATGAGGAGATTTTTTTTCACCAGATCGATGGCATCGACGATATAGTCGGTCTGGTCAAAAACGATGGTGAGACGCATCCCCCGATCTTGCAGGACCCCCTCATTCAGATAGGTGAGCGCCTCTTTCACCTCGGCCATGATATCGAGCACGTTGGCGCCCTGCTCCCGGATGGCGTTGATAGCCAACATGGAGCGGCCATTGCCCCGGACATGGACGCTGGCATCCTTATAATCAAAAGCCACCGTGGCCACATCCCCCACGGTGACCGGTCCTGCCTCGTCGGAGCGGATCACCACCTGAGAGACCTGCTCCGGGGTTAAAAAACGCCCCACGGTACGCACCAGATAGCTGCGCTTACCCTCATCAAGCTTACCCGCAGAAATATCGCTGTTGGCCCCCCGCAACACTTCCGCGAGATCCGTAACGGTCATTTTTCGGGCGGCGAGTCTCGCGGGATCCACCGTGATCCGCAACTCCCGCTCCCGGCCACCATAGATATTGATGGTAGCCACCCCGGGTATGCGCTCAAGCTCCGGTTTGATCACATCCTCGGCAAAGTCAAACGCCGTGGCCATATCCCGCATATCCCCGGGATCCAGGCGGTCCAGGCGAATCCAGGTGATGGGGGCATCATCGGAGTCAGCGGTTTTGAGGGTGGGCCGCTGGGCATCCTCGGGATAGTTGCGCACCCGTTGCAGGCGATTGGCCACCAGCACCAGGGCGGCATCCATATCGGTGCCGTTGCGAAATTCGAGTTTGATCTTGGAGCGGCCAAAATAGGAGGAGGATTTCAGGCTTTGCAGCCCTGGGACCGCTTTGAGCACCTCTTCCTGGGGAATGGTAATCTCCCCTTCCACCTCCGTGGGGGAGGCCCCGGACCAGGTGGTGGAGACCGATATGGTGGGTTTGCGCACATCGGGGATAAGCTGCACCGGGATGCGAAAAAGCGCCAGCACCCCAAAGAGGATCACCAGCAGCACCCCGACAGCGACGGCCACCGGGCGCTCAGCAGAAATGCGGACCAGATTCATGGAGAAGGCTCATCCGCAAGAACCCGGACGGTTTGCCCGGGGCGAAGCCGTTCATTGCCTCGCACCACCACTTGTGCCCCCACCTCCACCCCGTCAAGCACCTGAAAACGATCTGCCACCGCCTCTCCCAGGGTGACGTTATGGGGTTGGACGCTCTCCCCCGTGAGGACATAGACAAACACCCGATCCCGGTCCCGAACCACCGCATCCTTGGGGAGCAGGGGAAAGGTTTTTGGGGGACCGCTGGCGATTTGCAGCTGCACTTCATCCCCCGCCACCACCCCGGGGAGGGCGTCCCGCTGCCAAAAAGTGGGGCGGTTGCGGCTGATGGGGTCGTTGCGGGGTACGGTGGCCCGCAGGGTCACAAAAGAGACTGATTCATCGGCAGGTGCGCCCACATCCCTGGCCAAAAAAGCCTCGGCTTGGGCACCAGGTACCAGATGAACCGCCAGATGGCCGGGAATCATGGCGCGAATTTCCAGATGGTCGGGGTCCATCAGGGAAGCCACCGGATCCCCCCGGTCGATCCACTGCCCGGTCTGGGCTGAACGGGTGCTCACCACCCCATCGAAGGGCGCGGTAATCCGGTGCCAGGCCAGGCGATCCCGAGCCAGCCCCAACTCTGCTTTGGCGCGGGCCAGGATGGGCGTGCGAATCGCCACCTCTGCTTCCGAATCAGCCAGCCGCCGTTTGGAAATCAGATCGGTGCCGCTCAACTTGCGATCCCGGCTGAGATCCTTGCGGGCCTTTTCCAGACGGGCCAGCGCTTCAGCCACAGCAGCTTCCTTGGCAGCCACCTCCCGCTGGGCCTCCTGGGGATCCAGGGTGACGAGCTTGGCGCCGCGCTTGACCCGGTCTCCCGGCTCCACCCAGATACGGGAAACACTCCCCGCCACCCGGGCCGCCACCACGGTTTCCAGCAGCGGAATCACCGTACCACTCACCCGACTCATGGGGGCGACCGACCGCTGGGTCACTTGGGCAATCGCCACCGCTGGGGGAGGGCGGCCTTTTTTTTCTTTGGCCGCCAGAGTCAGGGGCCATAAAAAAAAGCTCGCCGCCAGCAGGAAGAGGAGAGGGGAAGGTCTCAACATACAATCGGATCCCGGTTTAACCTTGAATTTCAAGAAAATGGAGAAAAATTATTCAGCGTTTCAAAACGCTTGGACCCGATTGGAGCACAAAAGGTTCTCGCAATCAAAGATCCAACACCATCCATCTCGATTTCAGGGGATCAAACCCCCCTCTCACAGCCTGGCAGGATAACAATGATATGGGTTCAACGGTGGGAAACAATGGCCCTGAGACGCTTGGTTGCCTTCTGGTCAAGAGTCATATCCACCGGCTCCGGCCCAAAGCGAGCGGCGAGTTCAGAGAGGGTACACCCCTCCAGGGGATGGATCATCTCCCCGGCCAGCTCCGCCAGGGGCAAAGCGAGAAAGGGACGGGAGGGGATATCCGGATCGGGCAAAATCAACTTTTCCGCCCGGAGCACCTGCCGACCCATGAGGGCGATATCCAGATCCAGGGTTCGGGGGGCGTAGCGGTCGGGGCGGCGCTGCCGATGGCAGGCGGCTTCGATCTCTCGCAGCAGCTGGCGAAGGGGGAGGGGAGGGAGATCCGAACGGCACAGAAGCGCGCCATTCAAAAAATCGGCAGGCCCCCTCTCCGAAAGGCTGTTGTCACCCTCTGAGACAGGGTCAAGCGCCGGGGGAGCGCCCTGGGGATTGGGATTGGGCAGGGGAGGGGTGCGCCACACCGAGGAGAGCGCTTCTATGGGGATCCGCTCATGGAGCTGTTTCAAGCCCCTTTCCAGATTTTCCAGGGGATCGATATTGGATCCAAAGGCGATTAAAACCGGAGGACGCATCACCCACGGCCACGTTCGATCTCAACCCCCACCGAACGGGCAAAACGCAGGGCACCGGGCTTTTCCACCCCGATGCGCACCCGTTCCACCCCCGGCTCCTCCAGACACATCTCAGCCAGCTTTTCAGCCAAAGCCTCCACCAGATAAAAGGAGGACGCTTCGGTAAAGGCGATCATCCGCTTGGCGAGGGTCTTATAGTTGACGGTATCCTCAATGCGGTCGCTCCGGCCTGCTGTGGTGATATCGGCAAACAGGGTGACATTCACCACCACATCCTGGCGGGTATTGCGCTCCCAATCCTGGATGCCGATGACACAGCGCAAGAGCAGATCCCGGATGACGATGCGATCCAGGGGCTTTGCGACCGATGATTGCTCTTCCCTGCCCATGGGTTTGGTTTCCTTCCTGAATTATCCATCACAATGAATCATTTGCAGGCGCATGCCAGCTATTTATAGATGCTCTCCCCCATCCACCGCCAGCATCTCACCGGTAATAAAATCGTGTTCCAGAAGAAAAATCAATGCCGAAGCGATCTCTTCCGGGGATCCCGGGCGCCTGGCGGGGGTTGCCTGGGCCACCCGTTCC
Source organism: Magnetococcales bacterium (assembly GCA_015232395.1). Taxonomy (NCBI): domain Bacteria; kingdom Pseudomonadati; phylum Pseudomonadota; class Magnetococcia; order Magnetococcales; species Magnetococcales bacterium. The sequence continues at coordinate 86,572 of JADFZT010000001.1, forward strand.
AGATGGGCCATCCCCTCCCCGGGTGGGGGCAGGATGGGGCCGGGGCCGATGGCATTGACCTGAATATGGGGAGCCAGCTCTTTGGCGGCCAGCTGGGTCAGGCTCCATAAAGCGCTCTTGGCGGTGGTATAGGCGATATAGCCCGCTCCGGGACGCCGCACCCGACGGTCGATGATATTGATCACCTTGCCCAGGGGTAGATTTAATCCTGAACGCGCTTCCCCTGCCGTATCAAGAGCCCCATTCATCAGCTCCGGCTGTCGGGCAAAGGCCTGAAGCAGGAGAAAGGGGGCGGTGGCATTGATCTGGTGGTGGCGTTGCCAGTTGGCGAGGGAGGTATCCCGGATAGAGCCCGGCTCGAAGATGGCGGCATTGTTGACCAGGATGGAGAGGGGCCCCAGCAGGGAGCGACTCCGGTCCACCAAGGCCATGACTTGTTCAGGATGGGAAAGATCCCCTTGAACGGCTTCGGCCACCCCCCCTTGCTGACGAATCCCGTCGCAGGTGAGCTGAGCAGCTTGTTGGGAGCCGTTGTAGTGCACCACCACCCGCACCCCGGCCTTGGCCAGGGCGTAGGCGATGACCGAACCGATCCGTTGCGCTCCCCCGGTTACCAGGGCGGTTGCACCTTCGAGTTTCATAGAGATCGCACGTTATCGATTTTGGCAGGAGCACCCACTCTTTGCACCTCAGGCTCTTAACTTTGGATGAGCGATCCCTTCGGAATTCAAACCGAGGGGATCAAACCTGAAAACAAAAAAATGGGCACCTGAACCGTTGCCTGAAAAAACCGACTCCAGGAAGGCTCTAACGATGGGAAAAAATATCCTCATCCTGCCAGCCAGCCAGATCCAGATCGGCCCGAGAGGGGAGGAAGGCCATGCATTTTTGGGCCAAATCCAGGCGATTTTCCCGTTTCAGCATCGCTGTCAGCCGCTCCCGGATAGCGACCAGATGGAGCACATCGGAGGTGGCATAGGCGATCTGCTGATCGGTCAGGATTTCGGCGGCCCAATCGGAAGATTGCTGCTGCTTGTCGAGTTCAATCCCGGTGATCTCCCGCACCACATCCTTCAGGCCGTGACTGCCGGTATAGGTGCGGGCCAGCTTGGAGGCGACTTTGGTGCAAAAGACCGGATTGACCTCAATCCCCAGCCAATGTTTGAGGGCGGCCAGATCGAAGCGGGCAAAGTGAAAGATTTTTTCCACCTGGGGGGCCTCCAACACCTCCTGGAGGCGGGGTGCGGTGCGCTCCCCGGGACGAACCAGGGTCACCAGCCCCTCTTCGTTGCACATCTGCACCACGCAGAGGCGGTCTCTGGGAACCTGCAAGCCCAGGGTTTCGGTATCCACAGCCAAAAACCGGCTGGCCAGATAGCGCTGTTGTCTCTCCTCGTCCAGATCATTTTCCAGAACGAGGGGTTTTTGGTTTGCGGTGCTCATTAATTTTTCCCTCTGAATCCCTGTAAGCCCTCTGTAAGATCCCCCAGGTTGACTGTCGGTTTCTGACTTTTTTAGCCATCAATCAGTCCAATAATCAACTCACTCCACCCCCTCAAAGATCGATGTTATCTCTACCGTAGCCAACGCCAGAGTCAGCCATCGCTCATGGTCATCGATGATTGTTTGACACACTGTTGCACTTCACCATGGTCGAAGCCCTCCGGGTTATGGCATACTGGGTGGTGATTTGGTTCCCCCGACTGTAACAAATCGCTTTTTTTATTCCGGTTTTGGGTATAAATAACATATCCATCCGGATATTGTAAGAACGCAATCCACCCGCTTCAACCACGCTAAAGTCAGTGACAGGATTTCACCATGAGTGAACGTGACATCTACTCCTCGGATCAACTCAAAAAAATCCGGGAGACCCTGCAAAGCTCTCTGGGAACAGGATCCGATTCAGCCCTTAGCACCCTTGATTCCCGTTTTGTAGCCAGCGAAAAGAGCGCCGCCCAAGCTGCGGAAGAAGACAAGAAAGCCGCTCCAGCCGCCCCCGAAGTGGATGTACCGGCCCTCATCCAGGAAGGCAATATTGATGCCATGTTGGAGGCCATGGGGGAGCTGAAAGACAACCCCGGTGGACTTCGACAGCTGACCGGGGCGCTGTTGCAACACAACAAGTCCAAAGCCTTCCACATGGTGGATGCCATGAGCAAGGTGACCGGCGACAAGGATCTGATCGAGGCTCTGGCCAACGGCGTCGTTGCCAAAAAAGGGATCAACCCCCTGATCGACGCCCTGCGTCACGCCGTCATCAGTCCGGTCGCCATGAAGGTTCTGGCCGGGGCCATCGCCGAGCAGGGTTCGGTCAACCACATCATCCGCTCTATCGCCACCGCCCCCACCGGCCAGGAAGAGGCGGAAATCATCTGGGCCATGGAGCTGATCGGCAAAGCCGGGATCGATTCCATGCTGGAGGCGATCAATCTTCTGGAAAAGGACTCTCCCGGAGTGGTCATCCTCGCCACCGGCCTGGTCAACCGCAAGGAGATCACCGCCCAACCCCTCTCCAAAGCCCTGATCCAGTGCATGGATCACCCCAAGCCCGCCATGATTCTGGCAGTGGAGTTGACGCGCCTGGCCGACCTTCCCTCGTTGGTGATGCTGATGGAAAAAGGGTTGACTGATAAGAGTGAGGCCGCTGAGGTGATCATCGCCAAGATGGTTTGGCGCTCACTCAACGAAGATACCAAGGTCAAAATGCTCTCCCGGGCTGCCAAGTCGATCAAAAACGACTCCATGGCCGGTAAAATTCTCGCCTGGGGATTGGTTCAGCAGGGGGATCCCAAGGAGATGGAGAAGGCCTATCGTCGCCTGCGCGCCAACCCTGATGCCAAAAATATCGTCGGCGTGGGGCTGGTTTCAAAACTGGGCAAATTCGCTGCGTTGCGGACGTTGGGCAAGGAGGTTTTGGCGTTGGGCAAGGTCCAGGGTGCGGCTGATGCCGCCAGCAGAGAGGCCAAAAACCGCTACAACACCATCACCACCCAGATGTTGAGCTTGAGTAACACGACAAAGCCGAAAAAATGAGCCGGAAGAGGCCCCCAACAAAAAGAAAAAAATAAGCACAACCGGCCTTCTGCAGAATCAAAAAAGCCCCCGCTTTCATTTAAGAGAGCGGGGGCTTTTTATTTAACCGGATGCAACCCCGTGTATATAGTCATTCCAATTCAGAAAGGCATACACGCTTTGCCCTGATGTGGCATTTCCAGGAGGAAATTTGCGTAGGGTGTGGTGAGCCATGCGAACCGCATCAATTAAGACCGATGTGCCATTTTAATCTGGAACGGTTATAAGCCATAAGGACAGAGGCTCTGGTTCAAATATCTGTGAAAGCTCTCGAACGATGCGGTTCGCGTGGCTCACCGCATCCTACTTTTTTAGAGTGGGGGGGAGGCATGCAGGATACCCCAAGTCGTGGGAACCACATCGATCAAGGTTATTCAGCCACGCAGCGCCTTAAAAAACCGGCCAACCCCTTCAGCCCCCTGCTCCCGGTTGATTTCAATCCCCTTGGTACCCACCACGGCGATATCGGCCAATCCCGACAAAAACTGCACATCTTCGGGTTTTTTCACCCCAAACCCCAAAGCCAGCGGGGTTCCGGCTGCCTGGCGGCAGCGATCCATGAAAATTTTCAGCTCCTGACCAAAAGCGGTATCCTTGCCTGTGACCCCCTTGCGCGCCACACAGTAGCAAAATCCCCTGGCCTTGGAGCCGATGGCGGCCAAGCGCTCATCCGGGCAGGTGGGGGTCATCAGCTGGATCCAATCCATTCCCGCCTGATGACACAGTTCAATCGCCTCATCCGCCTCTTCCAGGGGCAGATCCGGCACAATCAATCCCCGCACCCCCCGATTTGCCGCATCCTGGATAAAGGCCGCCACCCCCCGGGCCAGGAGAATGTTGTAGTAGGTCATGATCAAAAAGGGGATGGCATGGGTCCGGGTCATCTCCGAAATGAATGCCAGCCCCTGATCCACCTCAAACCCGCCATCCAGAGCACTCTGATTGGCCCGGGCGATCACCGGACCATCGGCGATGGGCTCGGAAAAGGGGATCTGCAGCTCCATGATATCCACCCCGTTTGCCACCATCTGCCGGATCACCTCGCGGTTATCCTCCAGAGAAGGGTGGCCCAAAACCAGATGGGACATGAGCAGGATGGGATCGGACCCCGGAGGGGTTTGGGTGGCCCGTTCAGCCAGCCGGGAGGTGATATGGGCTTCCAAGGTGTCGGCAGACATACAGGGGATCCTCAGCGGTTTGATTCTGAATCCATGGCGGCATAGTGGGCGGCTTTGTGTTGAATGAACCCCCGCCATTTGGCATCGTCCAGGGCATCGGCGATGGTAAAGATATCCTTGTCACCCCGGCCTGAGAGGTTGATGATAACCAGGGAATCATCTGCAAGATCAGGGAGTTCCCGCAAGGCTCCGGCCACGGCATGGCTCGACTCCAAAGCGGCGATAATCCCCTCTTGAGCCATCAGCTCTTTCAGGGCGGCGACCACTTCCCCGTCGGTGGCGGCTTCGAAGCGAACCCGGCCTTCCTGGTGGAGGTGGGCCAAAATCGGTGAGACCCCGACATAGTCGAGCCCGGCGGCCACCGAGTGGGTATCCCGCATCTGGCCGTCGCTGTTTTGCAAAAAGAAGGTCTTGTAGCCGTGGGCCACCCCGACTTTTCCCCCCTCGAATGCCAGACGCGCGGCATGCTGTCCCAACTGATTGCCTTTGCCCCCGGCCTCCACCCCGATCAGTTCCACCCGGGTCTCGGGCAGAAAGGCCTGGAAGATGCCCAGGGCATTGGAGCCGCCCCCCACACAGGCATAGATGTGGGTCGGCAGGCGTCCCTCCAGCTTGAGAATCTGCGCCCGGGCCTCCTCACCGATGATGGATTGAAACCAGGCGACCATTTCCGGAAAAGGGTGCGCTCCACAGGCGGTACCCAGCACATAGTGGGTATCGTCCATGCTCCCCACCCAATCCCGCAGGGCCTCGTTGATGGCATCCTTCAGGGTGCGGGAACCCGCCGTCACCGGCACCACGGTGGCCCCCAGCTGCTCCATCCAAAAAACATTGGGGCGCTGGCGATCCACATCTTCAGCCCCCATATAGATGACACACTCCAGTCCCAACCGGGCGGCCATGGTGGCGGTGGCCACACCGTGCTGCCCGGCCCCGGTTTCGGCAATCACCCGGCGCTTGCCCATGCGTTTGACCAGGAGCCCCTGACCCATGACATTATTGGCCTTGTGGGCGCCGGTCTGGTTGAGATCCTCCCGCTTGAGATAGACTCGGGTGTTATATTGTCGGGATAGATTTTCGGCAAATGTCAGAGGCGTCGGCCTACCGGAATAGTTTTCCATCAAGCTGAGATATTCCTGCCAAAATTCAGGATCGGCCCGGGCCGCCTCATAGGCTTCGATCAACCGCCTGAAAGTCTCTTGCAGGATTTCAGGGATAAACATCCCCCCGAACGAACCGAAATAGCCTTTATTCATGTTTTCAAGTCTCTATCATCTTCGATTTTCCAGGGGCTTTCACCTGAAAAACCCTTGGAATCCACCTGCCGATTTTCCGGGTAACCCGATATTAAGCACGTTTCATCGGGAAATTGTCAAAGGGCGACAAAATACAAAGAGTGCGTCAGGAAACCGGACCAACCATCGGCCAACCCCTTGAAACCAGTCAATAGAAGGGTATCCGGCCCCTTCTGGAGGGAGGTCAGTCGCTCCAATTGACACCGACCGGGGAAAAAAATGGAGTGAATGCTCGGATTTTGGTTGGCGGGTGGTTAAGGCAGGGGTATGATTTGTGTGGAATAATTGGGTATCAGCAGCTCCAACGACTGAAACAGGAGAAAAAACATGGCGAGGGAAACTCCGTTTAAATCTATTCTCGTAGGCTTGGCACTCTTGGCTGGCCTGGCAACCGCCAGCACCGGTTTTGCCGAGTCCAGGGGACGGGTCAGCTTTGCGGAGGATATCTACCCGATTCTCTCCTTCCGCTGCATGGATTGCCACAAGCCCGGCGGCGACGGCTTTGAAGCCTCAGGCCTGGATCTGCAAACCTACGAAGGCCTGATGAAGGGAATGAAAGTCCAGGGCTCCGACGAATATGCCCCGGTCATCGTGCCCCGTAGCGCCCTGACCAGCAATCTCAATCGCATGGTGGAAGGCAAAACCGCCATCCGCATGCCCCACAACAAACGCCGTTTGACCCGCTGCGAAATTGAGATTCTCAATAATTGGGTCAACCAGGGCGCCAAAAACAACTAATCCTGTCCATATCCATCAGGACAGCTCAGGCATCCGGTTCCCAAACCGGATCTCTCGGGAGAGGTACGCCATATGAAAGTGCGTAAGGCGGTTTTGCCGGTAGCGGGTATGGGAACCCGTTTTTTACCCGCCACCAAGGTAAGCCCCAAAGAGATGCTTACCGTGGTGGACAAACCCCTGGTCCAATATGCCATCGAAGAAGCCTTTGCGGCGGGAATCGAGCAGGTCATCCTGGTCAATGGCCGGGGCAAGGGGGTATTGGAAGATCATTTCGACCGGGCACCCGAGCTGGAAGAGAGCCTGAAATCCCGAGGCAAAGAGGCCCTGCTCGATCTGGTTCACGCCTCCACCCCCCAGCCGGGTCGGGTGGTGTCGGTGCGGCAGATGCAGGCTCTGGGATTGGGCCATGCGGTGCTTTGTGCCCGGGAGGCCGTCGGCAACGAACCTTTTGCCATCCTGCTGCCGGATGATCTCATGTGGGGGGAGCCGCCGGTATTGAAACAGATGACCGAAGCCTTCGAAACCACTCAAAGATCGATGCTGGCGGTGATGGAAGTGCCTTCGGATCAGACCGACAAGTATGGCATTCTCGATATCATGGAGGAGGGCACCGGGGGGGGAGATGGTCGTTTGAGCCAAATCCGCGCCATGGTGGAAAAACCGCCACCCGGCAGCGCCCCTTCCAACCTGGCCGTAATGGGCCGCTATATCCTCACCCCGGAAATCTTCCCTCTCCTGGCTCGCCAGGGGAGTGGTGCCGGGGGAGAAATTCAACTCACCGATGCCATGGCCGCGCTCCTCAGCGAGCAGACCATTCACGGCTTCCGGTTTCAGGGCACCCGCTACGACTGCGGAGACAAGGCAGGCTGGCAGATGGCCAACCTGAGCCTGGCCCTGGAGAGGGACGACCTGCGCGAGCGGCTGCTCCCCTTCCTTCGGGAAACCCTCGAAGTCTGGCAAAATAATCAATCAAGCAAGGATTGAAAGCTGATGCGCGTAACCATGATCGGCGCGGGATATGTGGGACTGGTATCCGGGGCCTGTTTTTCCGAATTTGGTGTGGATGTCACCTGCCTCGATACCGACGCTGGCAAGATCGAACGTCTCAACGAAGGCAAAATTCCCATCTACGAACCGGGCCTGGAGGTGTTGGTCAAACGCAATGCCCGGGCGGGACGGCTCCATTTTACCACCGACAAAGAAACAGCCATTGGCGAAGCAGAGGTGGTCTTCATCGCCGTGGGCACCCCGGAGCGGCGAGGGGATGGGGCGGCGGATCTGTCGTACGTCTATGATGTGGCCCGGGATGTGGGAAAACACATTAAAGATTTTACGGTGGTGGTGACCAAATCCACGGTACCGGTGGGAACCGGAACTGAGGTGGCCCGGATCATTCGGGAGGTCAACCCCGATGCCGATTTTGCCGTGGCCTCCAACCCGGAATTTTTGCGGGAGGGTTCCGCCATTGAGGATTTCATGCGCCCGGACCGGGTGGTGATTGGGGCGGAGTCGGAACAAGCCATCGAGATCCTGAAAAATCTCTACCGCCCCCTCTATCTCATCGAAACCCCCATTCTGATCACCAACATTCCCACGGCTGAGCTGACCAAATATGCCGCCAACGCCTTTTTGGCCACCAAAATCACCTTTATCAACCAGATCGCCAATCTCTGTGAGGTGGTGGATGCGGATGTGCATCAGGTGGCCAAGGGAATTGGTCTTGATCGGCGCATCGGTTCCAAATTTCTCCACCCCGGCCCCGGTTATGGCGGCTCCTGCTTTCCCAAGGATACCCAGGCCCTGGCCCGCACTGCCGCCGATAATAACGAGCCGGTGACCATCGTCGATGCCGTGATCGAAGCCAACCACAAGCAGAAGGAGCGGATGATCGGCAAGGTGGAAGCGGCGATGGATGGGGAGCTGAAGGGGATGACCATTGCGGTGCTGGGGCTCGCTTTCAAACCCAACACCGACGACATGCGCGACGCCCCGGCGCTGACCATTCTGCCCGCTCTGGTGAAACAAGGGGCCACCATTCAGGCCTTTGATCCCGAAAGCATGGCAGAGGCCCGCAAATATCTGCCTGATATCGGCTATACCGACAACACCATGGAGGCTTGTGATGGGGCGGATGCCCTGGTCATCCTCACCGAGTGGAACCAATTCCGCAGCCTGAACTGGACCCGGATCAAGGAGCGCATGAAGCCCCGGAAGGATGGCCGTTATGTGCTCTGTGATTTCCGCAATATTTATGACCCCGAGCCCATGGCCAAAGCCGGATTCCGCTATGTAGCGGTGGGACGCTGATATAGCCATTCGAATCAAGAATTGGACATATGCCGTTGCCCTTTTTTCGTCATTCCCGCGAAGGCGGGAATCCAGGGCATCTGGCACGAAACATTCCAAATCTTGCTTCACTTTCAGCAAAACACCGGCCTTGCTGAAGATTTGGTTTTTCCTTAGAGAGCCATAATTATCTCTCTGGATCCCCGCCTTCGCGGGGATGACGAATCAGAGAAGAGTGTCCAACTCTGAGGTAGACTTACGGCATGACTCTCTTTTTTTCTCAGGCAGGATGTGGCAACGATGATCAATCCCTATATTTTCCGTGAATATGACATCCGTGGCGTGGCGGGCAAGGATCTGACCCGTGAGGTGGTGGAAAATCTCGGGACGGTTTTTGCCCAGCATGTCCGGGAAAACAGCCCCTCCCAGGGCACCATCAGCGTCGCCATGGGACGGGATGGCCGGGCCTCCTCTCCGGAGCTGGCCGAAGCCTTGGGTGCAGGATTGGCCAAGGGGGGGGCGGAGGTGATCGATGTGGGACTTATTCCCACACCGGGGCTCTACTATGCGACCCATCATTTCAACACCAACGCCGCCATCATGCTCACCGGCAGCCACAACCCCCCTGACTATAACGGCCTGAAAATGGTTCGGGAGGGCCGCCCTGTTTATGGCGATGAAATCCAGACCCTGAAAGAGCGGCTCCTGGATGGACAAGCCCGGCAAGCCCCTGGCGGCTCCATTCGTCAGGAGCCGATTTTACAGAGCTATCTCGACCGACTGGTAGAGGATTTCCAGCCGGGCCGCCCCCTCAAGGTGATCTTTGACTGCGGCAATGGCGTGGCCGGGGTCGCGGCACCGGGACTGCTGGCCAAGCTTCCCAACGTCACCGGCGAGGTACTCTTTGCCGAAGTGGACGGCACCTTCCCCAACCACCATCCCGATCCCACGGTGGAAAAAAATCTGGCCCATCTCAAAGCCCGGGTCGCCGAGACCGGTGCCGATGTGGGGATCGCCTATGATGGCGATGGCGACCGCATTGGGGCTGTGGATGAGGCTGGGCGGGTGATCTGGGGGGATCGGATGATGATTCTCTTTGCCCGGGCGATTCTCAAGAAAAAACCGGGGGCGACGGTGATCGGGGATGTCAAATGTTCCCAGCTGCTCTTCGATGCGGTCAACGCCGCTGGGGGCGAGGCGATCATGTGGAAGACCGGCCACTCCCTGGTCAAAGCCAAGATGAAGGAGACCGGGGCTGCGGTAGGGGGAGAGATGAGCGGTCATCTCTTTTTTGCCGACCGCTACTATGGCTTCGATGATGCCCTCTATGCTGCCGTGCGCCTGATTGAGCTTTTAGCCGCCGAAACCTCGCCTCTCTCTGCCCGCCTGACCGATCTGCCCCAGGTTTATGCCACCCCGGAACTCCGGCTTTTTTGTGAGGATGAGCGCAAGTTTCAGGTGATGGAGCGCATTGCCAGCCAACAAAAAGCCGCTGGTGCGGATCTTTCCGATGTGGACGGCATTCGGGTGCGCCTGCCCGATGGCTGGTGGCTGCTTCGGGTCTCCAATACCCAGCCCGCCCTGGTGGCCCGGGTGGAAGCCCAGTCCCGGGAAAAACTCCAGGAAATCGCCAAAACCGTCGAGAAAATATTGGCGGCGGAAGGGGTTGAATTTCCCGAATGGCAGGAAGCCTGATCACATCCACCCCCAACCGAACCCCTCCGGCCCCAAGATGACCGATCCGGCCTCTCCATCGAACACACCTGAAGCCCCATCCACCCAAGTGGATCTACGGGTGGATCTGGCGGGCGTCACCCTCAACAACCCGACGGTGCTGCTCTCCGGCTGTGTGGGCTTTGGGGAGGATCTGGCCCGCTTGGAGGGATTTGACTTTAGCTCAGTGGGGGCGATCTGTCTCAAGGGCACCACCCTCACCCCCCGTCGGGGTAATGCCCCCCACCGCCTGGCGGAAACCCCGGGTGGACTCCTCAACGCCATCGGCCTGCAAAATCCCGGTGCACGCCATGTGGTGGAGCACATTTTGCCCCGACTGGAAGGCATACCCACCCGGCTGATTGCCAACATTGCCGGCTCCAGCGTGGCGGAATATGGCGAAGTGGCGCGCATTTTTGACGACAGCCCCGTGGACGCCATCGAGGTGAACATTTCCTGCCCCAACGTCAAAGAAGGGGGGGCGGCCTTTGGTGCGGATCCCGGGGTTGCAGCCCGGGTGGTGTCAGCCGTCAAAAAAGCCACCGGCAAGCCCATCATCACCAAGCTCTCCCCCAATGTCACCTCCATCCAGGAGATCGCCTGGGCGGTGATGGATGCGGGGAGTGATGCCCTTTCAGCCATCAACACCCTGATGGGCATGGCCATCAATATCGACAGCCGCCGACCGGTGTTGGGCAACAATCAGGGGGGGTTGTCGGGGCCTGCCATCCAACCTGTCGCACTTTTAAAGGTGTGGGAGGTCTATCAGACCGCCGCCACCCGGGGCGTCCCCATCATCGGCCAGGGGGGCATTGCCTCCAGCCGGGATGCCATCGCCTTTCTCCTGGCGGGCTCCACAGCGGTGGGGGTGGGTACGGCTCTTTTTAAAAACCCCCATGCAGCAGGGGAGATCGCCCAAGGAATCGCCACCCACCTCTCCCGGGAGGGGCTGACCCGGGTGACGGAGCTGACGGGCCGACTGCAAACCTGGTAGTCCACCGCTTCCCCACTTTGAGCCACCACCACGACCGCGACTACTACCACGACCAATCGAACCACGAACCACCCTCACCCAGCCATCAAAAGGAAACAACATGCGGGTATTGCTTGCCGAACCCAGGGGTTTTTGTGCCGGTGTGGAGCGGGCCATCGCCATCGTTGAAAAAGCCCTGGAAAAATTTGGCCCCCCCATTCACGTCCGCCACGAAATCGTCCACAACCGCTGGGTGGTGGAGGATCTCCGGCGTAAGGGCGCGATCTTCGTGCCGGAGCTGGATGCGGTGCCCGACGGTGCCACAGTGATTTTTTCCGCCCATGGGGTCTCCAAGGAGGTCCAGTCAGAAGCCGACCGGCGGCCCCTCAGAGTGCTGGACGCCACCTGCCCCCTGGTCAGCCGGGTCCACCGGGAGGCGGAAAAATTGGATCGCAAGGGAAGCCGGGTCATTCTCATCGGCCACAAGGGACATCCAGAGGTGGAAGGCACCATGGGGCAGCTTCCCCCGGGACGGATGGAGGTGATCTCCAAGGTGGAAGAGTTGGGGGAACTATCCGAAAAACCCGACTCACCAGCTGCCTACATCACCCAGACCACCCTCTCCCGTGATGAAACCGCCGATGTCATCGACGCCCTGAAAGAACGCTTTCCAGACATTCGGGAGCCCGCCCGGGAAGATATCTGCTACGCCACCCAAAATCGCCAAAATGCAGTCAAAGCGCTCTCCAAAGAGTGTGATCTGATCCTGGTGCTGGGAGCCCCCAACAGCTCCAACTCCAACCGCCTGCGAGAGGTGGCCGAACGCGCCGGAACCACAGCCCACCTCATCGAATCAGCGGTGGACATTCAGCCGGAGTGGCTGGAAGGGGTCGATTGCCTGGGGGTGACGGCGGGAGCGAGTGCGCCGGAAATTTTGGTGGAAGAGTTGCTGGAAACCCTCAAAGTCCGGGATGAAGATGTCTCGTTGCTCTCTGTCAGCCAGGAGGGAATGGTGTTTCCGTTGCCGAAATCTTTGCAGGATTGAATGTTTTTCTCTTTGGAAAAAGAGAAATCAGGAGATCAAGTTCAAAATCAAAATCAAAAGAAAAACCGTGGGGGCTCGCCCCCACACCCCCAGGGGGTTGTATAGCAACTCCAATCCAGAATTGGACATATGCCGTTACTCTTTTGCTGTCATTCCCGCGAATGCGGGAATCCAGAGTGTCTGGCACGAACCTTTCCAAATCTTGCTTCACTTTCAGAGAAACACTGGCCTTTCTTGAAGATTTGGCTTTTCCTTAAGGGCAATCATCACTCCCTGGATCCCCGCCTTCGCGGGGATGACGAGTCAGGGAAGAATGTCCAATTTTGAGATAGAACTGCTATAAACCAAAATCAAAAGATTAAGATCAAAAGACAGACCTTGGGGGGAAAGAATTCCCCCCAAATCCCCCCATCTTTTTTTTTAATAGTAGAATCACTTCTTTTTGGATCTCACAGCAGCAATCATGTCCGTCAGCTCCTTCAGCTTCAACACCCTCGCCACCCCCAGAAAAAGCACCATCCCACCCAGAATCACCGGCATGAGGAAAAGACCCTTCTCCAACGTCGTAAGCCCCCCCTGCCAATAAACCACCCTCGCCAACTCCAAAAAGGCAAACATCACCCCACTCGCCAAACACGTCTTCCAAAAGGCCGGAATCACCGCACGACTCAAAGTAAAACCCAACTTACCCCGCAAATGCTTCAAAAGCAGACCAACATTCAGAAAAGAAGCCAAACTCGAAGCCAAAGCCAACCCGGCATGCTGCAACGGAAACATCAAAATCACATTCAAAACCATGTTGCTCAATAAACAGATGATCGCAATCCGTACCGGCGTGCGGGTATCCTTCATGGCATAAAAAGCCGGCGCAATCACCTTCACCCCGGAAAATGCAATCAACCCCACCGAATAGGCCAACAGAGCCTGGGCCGTCAACCGCGTGGTCTCAGGATCAAAAGCCCCCCGCTCAAACAACAAAGACAAAATAGGCTCCCGCAAGGCAATCAACCCCACCGTTGCAGGAATGTTGATCACCACCACCACCCGCAAAGCAAAATCCAACTCCCGCTTGAGGCCAGGGATATCCTGGTTGGCAGCTCTCGCCGAAAGCGCGGGCAATATAGCCGTCGCCATGGCAATCCCCACCAAACCCAACGGAAATTCCACCAATCGATCAGCATAATAGAGATAAGAGATGGAGCCCGCTGGCAGCAGAGAAGCCAAAAGAATATCGAAGACCAAGTTGATCTGAGCCACCGAAACCCCCAAAATCGATGGACCCATAAGGGTTAAAATCCGCTTGATGGCAGGATGATTGGGCTCCCAGCGAAACCGAAAGGGCAACCCCAAACGCTTTAAGGCAGGCAGCTGAATAGCCAACTGCGCCACCCCCCCCAGAAAAACCCCGATGGCCAAACCCATGGCGGGTCGCTCAAAATAGGGGGCGATCACCAAAGCGCCCAAAATCAAAAAAACATTGAGCAAAATCGGGGTGGCGGCAGGCAATGCAAAACGCCGATGGCTGTTGAGAATCCCCCCGGCCAAGGCCACGAGGGAAATTAAACCGATATAGGGAAAAGTAATCCGTGTCAGATCGATGGTAAGCTGATATTTTTCGGCATCGTCCACAAACCCCGGTGCTGATATCATGATCAACAACGGCATGATCACCTGCCCCACCATCACCACGACGGTCAGTGCCAGGGTGAGCAGGGTAAACACCGCTTGGGCTGCCCGACGGGTTTCACGCTCATCCCCCCGGGCCAGATAATCACTGAAAACCGGAACAAAAGCAGTGCCAAAGGCTCCCTCAGCGAACAGGCGCCGCAAAAAATTTGGCAGCTTCAAAGCGACAAAAAAAGCGTCTGCGCCCATGCCTGCACCAAAGCCCCGGGCAATCACCACATCCCGGGCAAAGCCCATAATCCGGGAAAGCAGGGTATAAAAACTGATGGTCCCCACCGCTCGCAACAGACGACGGCCAGGCCCTTTGGCGGCGGAAATGGGGGAGGAGGGGGCAGATTTTGGGTCGGTCATGGGGTGTGGGGTATAAAAAACATTTGACGTGAGTCCTTCTCTTTCAATAGTCTAAGCCATTTAGATTTTTCATAAGTCGTACCAGTAAAAATTTCCGGCAGGTCAACCCTCCTTCGTGATGGATTCAAACTTCCTTCAGGATGGATCGGATGATCGGTTTTCTTCAGTGTCACGAAGAGCCAATCTTCCGAAATCAGCTTGCCGATCGGACCCAAAGCCAGAACACAAGGTAGATCAAAAGGAGCATTCGTCAAGTGGCCAACATCAAGTCCGCCATGAAGCGCAACCGTCAGACCATCAAGCGCACCAACCGCAACAAAGACGCTCGGTCCCGCATGCGTACCTTTCAGAAAAAAGCCGCCGACGCCATCGAAGCAGGTGATCATGGTCAGGCCATGGAAGCCCTCAGGGAGGTCAACTCCGTGCTGGCCACCAGCGTGCGCAAGGGGGTCATTCATCGTAATCAGGCAGCCCGTCATATGAAACGGCTGAATCTGAAGGTCAAAGGATTGGCCGCAGCCGGTGCCAGCGCCTGATACGGGTGCGCAAATGTATCAAGCCTCATTCAAAACCGGTCGGCGCATGTCGCTGGCCGGTTTTTTAATGCCATTTTTCCAGGGGACGTAACCTGCCAAATTATTTCGCCGAAATGAGCACGACCGCCAGTGGATTCACGTGGATGCGCCCGATTTTCGGCCAGCCGCCCCGTCAAGCCGTTCCTGTCACCCCATCCAAAGCCTCGGTTCGATAAGCCATGGAATTTTCCGAACTACCCATACCCCCGGCAGTGATGGCCGGGATCGAGGCTGCCGGGTTTTCCACCTGCACCCCGATCCAGGAGATGACCCTGCCGCTGACCATGAATGGTCACGATGTGGCGGGTCAGGCCCAGACCGGAACCGGCAAGACCGCCGCCTACCTCATCGCCTGTTTCAGCCGTATGCTGGAAACCGAGGCCAAGGAAGCCGCCGCTGCCAAGGAGGGAAATGCCAAACCCCCTCCGAAAGCAGCCAACCGCAGCCGCCCCCGCCTGCTGGTCATCGCCCCCACCCGGGAGCTGGCGGTTCAGATTGAACAGGATGCCCTGCTGTTGGGCAAGGAGACGGGCCTTTTCATCGGTGCGGTCTATGGCGGCGTGGATTATGAAAAGCAGAAAAACATGCTCACCTCGGGCAAAGTGGATGTGCTGATCGGTACCCCGGGCAGGCTCATCGACTATTTCAAGCAAAAATTTTACAGCTGCTCCCAGGTCGAAGCGTTGGTGATTGATGAGGCGGACCGCATGTTTGACATGGGGTTTATCGCTGATCTGCGTTATCTCCTGCGTCGCCTTCCCCCGCCTGCCCAACGGATCTCCATGCTTTTTTCGGCGACCCTTTCCTATCGGGCCCAGGAGCTTTCCTACGAATACATGAACGACCCGGAGGTGATCTCCACCCCCATGGAGGCACGCACCGCCGACCAGGTAAACCAGTGTCTCTACCATGTGGAGTCCAAGCGCAAGATCAGCCTGCTGGTGGGTTTGCTGCGAAGCCATCTGACGGTGGGTGAGGATGGTGTTGTCGGGCGGGTGATGATTTTCATCAACACCAAGCGCATGGGCGAGCGTCTGGAAAACTGGTTGGAGCATAACGGCCTTGGCTGCGGCTATCTTTCCGGTGATGTCCCCCAGGCCAAGCGGCTGAAGGTGCTCAAACGATTTCAGAATGGCGAGATGCCTGTTCTGATCGCCACCGATGTGGCTGGCCGAGGCCTGCACATCGACGGGGTCACCCTGGTGGTCAACTATGATCTGCCGGAAAATGCCGAGGATTATGTCCATCGCATTGGCCGCACCGCCCGGGCGGGAGCCAAGGGGGATGCCATCTCTCTGGTGGATGAAGAGGGGGCCTACTGCCTGGAAGCCATTGAGGCCTATGCGGGCATCAAAATTCCCATCAGCTGGGCGGAAGACGAAGATTTCATCAAGCTTTCCCATCCACCTCGCCGCGTCAGCTCCTATTCCCGGGATAAACGGGATGGTCGCTCAGGGGGTCGCGGTGGTCGCCCCTCAAGCGGGGGAGGAAAAGGAGGACGCCACGCCTCTGGTGGGGGTGGCTCCGGTCGCAAACGGCCTCACCACACCTCATCCAGCACCCCTCAAGAGCCAAAGCCTGCCTCCGAGAGCGCGGCAAAACCGGAATCCCACTCCCAGGGAGCCCCTCCCCCAGCCAAAAAGCAGGGGGAAGCTGCTGCCAATGCCGCGCCGGGGAGTGATCCCAACGCCGCAAAAAAGAAAAAGAAACGCCGTCGCAGACGCAAAAAACCCCAAGGTGGCGGAGAAGGCTCCGCACCCCAAGGCACCAGCCAACCATCAGGAGGAAAGTAAAACAATGAGTGAATCCGGGTCCACCCCGACCCCCCCCGGGGGGCAGAGCAGCCAGCCGGTCTTTCATGTGGAAAAGGTCTATATGAAGGATTTTTCCTTCGAAAGCCCCAACGCCCCCCAGGTGTTTGGCGAGCAATCAGAGCCCAAGGTGGAGTTCAACCTGGACACCAAATCCACCAAGATGGGTGAGGATCACTATGAGGTGATGCTCCACGTGGTGCTCAACGTCAAGCATGGTGAGACGGTGATGTTTTTGGTGGATGTGACCTATGCCGGTCTGTTCCTGCTGAAAAACTTTCCCCCGGAGCATGTCACCACCGCCATCAGCGTGGAGTGCCCCCACATTCTCTTCCCTTACATCCGGCAGGTGGTTTCCCATGCGGTGGGTGAGGGTGGCTTCAAGCCTCTGGTGCTGGATCCCATCAATTTTGCCGCCGTCTTCCATCAAGCCCAGCAGAAAAAAGCGGCCCAGGCGCAAAATCAGTCCTACGCCGACAGCAACCCCCTCGCCCAGTAGGCTTCAAAGCGGGAGAGGTTGGTTCCCACGGGTTTGCCACGCTATTTGGTCGTACGGATAGATGTGGCAAACCCGTTGTGGAATAGCCATAAAATGGAGATATTGGATTTATTTTATATCCTGTCCCTCTTATCTTATAATTGAAAATAGCGCACACAACGCCATGTCCCGGGGGAATACCCGTAGGATATGGTGAGCGAAGCGAACCGCATCAATCAAGAGTGATGTGTTGTTTTTATTTGGAAAAAAGGCCAAACCATGACCCCCATGACACACAAAGGGTACGCAGCTGGTGTCGAATACAGCGAAGAGGATGGCTGTTTTATTGGGCGGGTCGCTGGCATCAAGCCCATCATCACTTTCCATGGTGACTCGGTGGATGAGTTGCGGGAAAGATTTCATGATGCGGTTGATTTTTATCTGGAAACATGCGCCGAACAGGGAGAAAAACCCGACAAGCCCTTCTCCGGCAATATCATGGCCCGAGTGGGTCCGGATCTTCACGCCCGCGCCAAATCAATGGCCGAAGCCCATGGCCAGAGTCTGAACCGATTTGTGACCGATGCCATTGAGCGAGCCGTCAACACCTGAACAGCGGCAAAGCGCCCTCTCTCAAGGCTTGTTTCCAGCAGGCCGAAGCACCCTGGAAACCAAATTGGCCCCCTTCTTCCCCGTTGTGGGACAAACACTTTTTGAGGTGTGTGTTTGAAACTGACGCGCCAAAAAATGCAACGGCTCGGTCATCACAACGCTCCTTGCAATCTCCTCACCCGTCTCCTTGTCAACGACGACGGTTTTTGTGCGAACAATCCGATAGTACGGATCGATTTCCTCTCTCTGACGTATATATTGATATCTACTTATAAATTGTCCCACCTTTTCACGGATCAAGCACAATGCATCGTCAGTAGAGCCGTCTCTTTTTTTCTTGGGGAAAACCGCGATGGCCGGATCCATCACCCCATTTCGCCGACCTTGGCACGCCTCTGAAGCCCTTTTTCTGACATAGAGACGATACATTCCGGGTTTTTCCACTGTTTTGGCAGCCCCTCTCTCCCTATCAGAATTGTGGTTGCCTGCTCCTCCATCTGTTTCTTCCGCCACTTGCACTTCACAATAGGCATATCCGTAGCGGGAAGCATAATCCCAGCAATAATCAAAATGGGAATCGGTTTCGGTCAGTTGGAACCCTTGGACATCCTTCACCACTCTGGAAACCCGCTCTTCTTCCCCTTGGCTGGCGCAGAGCTGGTCAAAATATATTTTCAGGGGGATCATGTCCCAGACAGGGGCATAGACAAAAATGATGAAGAGACAGATGCCAACCTGCCAACCATATTTTTTCCAAACGGCGTCGGTCACTTTATACCCGACAGCGATATAAACAAAAAAACCAAATGCAATCAATTCCATACACCCCCCCCTGGGCCACGACATACCGCCTCAATTTTCATTTAATCGAGATGACCTGCCCGGCCTACCTGCCGACCCCCACCCCAAAATGATCCAAAATCCCCTCTACCCGGCGCTGCCAGGTGTGACGGGTTAAAAAATCAGCCAGCGCCCGCGCTTCCAATCGCCGGGCCAAGTCAGGATCATCCCGCAGCCTCTCCAAAGCCCCCACCCAGCTGGAGAGATCATCCGGAACGCAAAAGAGACAGTTCTCCCCCCCCCGCAACACCTCATGCAAAACGGGCAAATCCGACACCAGCATCGGTTTCCCCAGGGCCATATATTCAAAAATTTTCAGGGGCGAGGCATAACCGCTGGTATCGCCACCGCCTCCCGCCACAGCGATTTTGCGTTGATAGGGGGCGAGGGTGATGTCGAATCCCCGGCGCACATTTTCCGCTTCGGGTGGAGGGAGAAAGCCATGGAAGGTGAGATTATCGTGCTTCTCCAGCTTTTTCTGCCACGCATCCACATCCTGGCTCATCCCTCCCACCACATGAAAATCGGCCCAGGGGCAGCTGCCAGCAAGACCCGCGATGATCTCCATTCCCCTGCCTGGATAGAGATGGCCCACATATCCCACCTGCAAGCGCTCCGGAAGACCCAAGGGGGCAGGGGTCTCCTGCTCGGCCATCTCCGGCAGCGGATCCGCCGCATCCGGAGCCACCATCACCCGCTCTTGGGGGAGGGTAAAAGCCGAGAGATACATCCGCTTCAGGGGTTGGCTGATCACCACGATCCCGAGGAGGTTGGGGTGGGTGATGAGCTTGGTCAGGAGATGCCGGGCAAAAAGGGTACTCCCCCACGCTTCGGGGGGTTGGTGGGTTTCAAAAATCACCGGCAAGCCCATCTGTGCCGCAAAACAGCACCCCTCCAAAGAGCGGCCAAAAACCAGATCCCGACCCTCCCGAAGGGTCTGCCGGGCTTGGGACCAGCCCCGGTAGAGGGCTTCCAGTTCATTGATTCGAAACTTGTAAAAGTGGCTCCAGGGGTGGATGGAGAGGCTGAATGGGGCGGTTGCGCCATAAAAGTCCAGAGGATCCACCTCCCGAGGGGTGTCGGGGCCGGGCTTGGGGGTTAAAGCGTGGAGGTGGAGGTCCACCCCCAGGCTGGCAAAAGCGTTGCACATTTTCATCACCTGGATGGCGTTGGCCTGCCGGGAGGGGAGAAAGGCGCTGGAGAGGTAGGCCATGGTGGTCAATCTTTTCATGCGCAAAGCCCCACCAGTTCGACTTCACTCCGGGCCACCAGCAGATCGGTGCTGAACTGCTCTGCCATCCGCGCCCGCGCCATTTCTCCCATCTGCTGTCGTTCCTCCCCGGAGAGCCCCAACACCCTCTCCAGCGCCCCGACCATTGCCTCGGCATCCCGGGGAGGAACGATAATCCCAGCCTCCCCCACAATCACCCCCGCATCCCCCACATCCGTCACCACACAAGGCAACCCCACCGCCATCCCCTCGCCGATGACATTGGAAAACCCCTCCCCAAACCAGGAGGCGGAAACCAGCACATCCAGAGCGCTGTAAACCCCCGGTGTATCAGAGCGCCCCCCCGCCCAGGTCAACGCCTCCCCAAGCCCCAACGCCTCCCCTTGCCGCTGTAGATCTTGCCGATACTCCACCGGCCCATCCCCCACAACCACCAGCTGCACCTGGGGCATCTTTCGGGTCAACATCGCCCCGGCCCGAAGAAAAGTCGGCAGCCCCTTCATCGGATCCAAACGCCCCACCACCCCAATCAGCGCCACCCCTTCCCCCACTCCCCACGCCCGACGAATCCCCTCTCTGGCCTGGGGATCGAATTGAAACCGGCGGGTATCGATACCGTTGGGGATCACGCTGAGCCGCGCCCAGGGATAGCCCAGCCGCCGATGATGGTCGGCACCCGCCTGGGAGTTGGCAATGATCAGGTCGGCCAAACGACAAAACAGGCGATTCAGCTGAATCACCACCCGACTGCGGCGGTCGTGCCAACCGAGATAGCTCAAATCCAGATTGGAAGCCCGAACCCCCCAGACAAGCCGCACCCTTGGCGTAAAAAGGGTGGCCAGTGCCGCCACCAGGTTGGCCATGGGCAGATAGCTGTGCAAAACATCGGGGGGGGATTGGCGCAGAAGAGTGATCAGGCGAAAAATGTGGCTGACGGGGTTGTTTTTTTGCAGATCGATGAGGGGAATCCCGGCCTCTGCCAGCTCCGGCTCCAGGGGGCCGCCTGATTTGAAAACAGCCACCTGCACCCCATGGCCCTTGTTTTTCAAGCCCCGAGCCAGCAGCAGCAACTGCCGCTCCGCGCCACCCACCGCCAGCTGGTCACAGAGAAAAAGGATATTCATGATCCCCAAGCCCCGAGTGGAAGGATTTGCTGGTGGGCAACAGGTGGATCCATGGGATGGTCGAAAAAAAGGTTTTTCATCCAGGATGGGCCATGGGTTGATTGTTTGTCCCGATACCCCTAGCTTGCGATTGTAACATCGGATTCCCTCCTTGGGCAGGTGGTGGACCACCTGATAGCGCCTCCAGCATGTGCGGCATCACCGGCATCGTCGATTTTTCCCAAGCGTCCCTCTCCCGGGAGCAGCTCACTGCCATGACCCGCAGCCTTCGCCATCGGGGGCCGGACGGAGAGGGGGTGTGGCTGGCTGGCCCGGTGGGTCTCGGCCACACCCGCCTGGCTGTCATCGATCTTTCCCCCTCAGGCCAGCAACCCATGGTGAGTGAAGATGGCCGGGTGGTGCTGGTTTATAACGGTGAACTCTATAACTTTCGCACCTTGCGGGAAGAATTGATCCACCTGGGAGCCCCTTTCAGAGGCCATTCCGACACCGAAGTGGTGCTCAACGCCTATCTGCAATGGGGAACCGACGCCTTTGCCCGCTTCAACGGCATGTTTGCCCTGGCCATCTGGGATGGGCATCAGGACCGCCTTCTCCTGGTCCGGGACCCCTACGGCATCAAACCCCTCTACCATCATCGCACCCCCTCTGGCAGGCTCCTCTTCGGTTCCGAAATCAAGGCGCTCCTGTGTGACCCGAATCTTCCCCGCCGGATGGATCCCGCCGCCCTCCACGAAACCCTCTGGTTTGGCATGTCTTTGGGGGAGCGCACCTCTTTTGCGGGTATCCATAAACTATTACCGGGCCACCTCCTTTGCCATGACCGATCCGGCAGCCGAATCAGCCGGTTTGCCCCCCCCCAGCCCGTGCCAGGGGTCAGCGATGATCCCAACCAAGCAGCTCAGGGGGTTCTGGAGCGATTGAGCGGGGCGGTGGAGCGGCATCTGGTGAGTGATGTGCCGGTGGGAATCTTTTTAAGTGGCGGCATCGACTCTTCCGCCATCACGGCACTTGCTGCCCGCAGCCACGGACCAGGACTCACCACCTTTTGTGTCGGGTTTGACTTTGCCGGGGAGAGTGAGGAGCGGCCCTTGGCGAAAAAGGTCGCCCGGCAGTTTGGCACCGATCACCACGAGCTGTTTGTGGAAGGGGGGGCCATGCCGGGGGTGATTGAAAAGCTGGTCCAGTGCCACGACGCCCCCTTTGCCGATCCCGCCAACATTCCCCTCTATCTGCTCTGTGAGGCACTGCCGGATCGGATCAAGGTGGTGTTGCAGGGGGATGGGGGGGATGAACTCTTTGGGGGGTATCGCCACCACCGTTTATTGGCCCTGTCGGCTCTGTGGCAGACAATAGCCCGGGGGATCAACCGTCTGCCGGAGGGGATCAGCGGGGGAGGGCGTTTTTTTCGGCGACTCAAGCGATTCGGCAAGCTCTACGGCGAGAGCGATCCCGGGGTGCGTTCGGGGCTACTTTTAGCCTCAGCCAAGGTGGATCACACCCCGGCCCGGCTCCTGGAGAGGGGATTGCGGGAGGTGGTGGAACAATCGGACCCCTTCCACCGCTTTCGAGAGATACACCCCCCCCTGGCCCACCTTCCACCAGTGGAAAGGCAGCTCTATAGCGACATCGAAACCCTGCTCTGTGACCGTTTTTTGGAGAAAGTGGACAAAGCCACCATGGCCCACGGCATCGAAGCCCGGGTGCCTTTTTTGGATCAGGAGCTGGGAAAGTATGCCCTGGGGCTGCCGGGTCGATTCAAGGCCCGCCCCCGTGGGGGCAAGTGGATTTTAAAAAAAGCGCTGCAGGGGATCGTGCCGGATGAAATTCTCCATGGGGCGAAAAAAGGCTTCCACGTACCCATCTCCAGCTGGCTGGCAGGCCCCCTTTCCGAGTGGCTCACCGACACCCTTCTAACCCACTCAAAACCCGGTGGAATGCTGGATCGGGAAGAGGTGGAGCGCACCCTTACTGAACACCGAAGCGGCCATCGGGATCATGGTGTGCTACTCTGGAAAGGATTACAGCTGGCTCTCTGGATGGATCACTATCGACCAGTCCCTCCGGGATGAAACGAGCAAACACGCCTCAAGTCGTGGTAGGATCCACCGATAAGATGAACAGGGGAAATGTCCCTTGAGCCTGAACCGGTTTTTTTACCCCGACAGCCATTTTTTTCTCAAGTCGGGGATCCAAACGCCGATAAAGTGATCAAGAGGTAATGCCACTTGTGAAGATCATCGACCCACTGGTCGTATTGAGTTGGAGGTAATTATGGGCAGGCCGACCCAGGAAACCTGGAACCGGATGCTTGGGCGTTTACAGGAAATTTGGACCATGGCGGATCCGGCTCCCTTTGAGCTGGAACTCAAGCGCATCGAAGTGCTGGCCCGGGATCATCGCAAATATGTCCCGGTGCGGGCCTACTATCTATTGGGGCTGATCGCCGCGTTGAAACACAACCCGGAGATGGTCAAAAGCGCCTTCAAAAACGCCTTGGTCCACAGCAGCCAGGATGATGATGTGCAGGGGGGGTATGCCGCTTGTCTGGCGCGCCTGGGCCACTATTCGGAGTCCCGATTGATCTATAAGTCGCTCTTCAAGAATAACCCCAAGGATCTGGACTATCTGGCGCAACTGATCACCACTACGCTAGCCTCGGGACGCATTCAGGAGGCGATGACGTGGATCGAATATTGGAGCCGCTTAAGCCCTCGCAAGCCCTTTGATGCGGCGGCCAAGGTGGCCAAAAAGTGCCAATTTTTGCAAAAAAACGGTATCTCCGATGATGCTGTGGAAGCCCTGCGCCAGCACGCCTGCCAAATTTTGGAGCGGGAGGGCAAATCCATCAAAGTGATTCAATATCTGGGTCACCCGGAACACGATCCCACCTACATCAGCGCTGATCTGGTTTTGGATGAACCCGAAGAGGTGGTGGAGGTGTTGAACAACAAGCTCAAAGGCTCCCTGGCCAAAGCCCCCACTCCCCCCAAGATAGGGGAGTTGATCGTCTTTGGCTTTACAACCGACAAGCAGGCCCACCAATCCTGACCGGGCAGGCCCCATGGACCCAACTGGCAGTACCTTGTCAGACCTGGAGGGAACGCACTTCCAACCTGACAAACCTTTTTTTCAAGCCTCCTGATGGAGGCTTTTTTTTGCCCGGCCATCCCAGTTCACCAGGTGCAACCCCGGTATGGATCACACATTCCTAAAAAAATGGCTTCTGGTGATTTTTTCCTCAAGCTCTTTGTTTCCCTGCCGATAAGCAGAGAAAGGACTCGTTCCCTCCTGACCCGATGGTACTTCCTCCTTCCAGCCAACAGGCTGGTTGCACCCGGGTCGGGGAGTCCTGGACTTGGATTTTGAACGATGCGCCCTCCCTGGTGGAGGGCGTTTTTCATTTCAAAATAGATTCCATAAAAACGGTGCCTTTGCTCTTATACTATTAAAAAAAAAGAGGTGGGGAATTGGGGAGGATTCTTCCTCCCCAAGGTCTTATCTTTTGATTTTGACCTTGCTTTACAACCCCCTAGGGGGTGTGGGAGCGAAGCCCCCACGGTCTTGACTTTGTTTTCCATGATTTTCCAGCCTTTTCCCTCTTACTTATAGTAGGCCCACCTCTAGTAAAGGGCTCCTGCCAAACGCCCAAAATTGTAATGCACATTATAGACGACGCGTTTTTTTGATCAGCACCCAGAGACTGGAAAAAGGTCCTCTAGCCCCATCAGGTCGTCATCTTCTGTCGGTTTCTCTTGAGGTTTGGGCGCGTCTTGAAGGGTTGGCATATTGATCTTAAAGGCGTTTCGCATCGCTTAGTTTCCTTTTCAGGCTGAGGGATCGGGAGTGGATCTTGAGTAGGTGACATGCTAGGAGCATGCCATGACACAAGAAGATTCTGCAAAATATGCAATGCGGTTTCTTGTTTAAGGTCTGCGCGCGCCTTTGTCTTGCTTTTATATAAAGTTTTTTTTCATTTTACCTAATTTTACTCACTTGCAGACCTGTCACGTTAAATGCTACAAAATCATCTTCAGAAAAATTTATGGGAAGTGGATATTATGAAAAAAAGGGAAGCAGGAGAAATTGACGATCTAGACCGTAAAATTTTGGCGATCCTGCAAGAGGATGGTCGGATAGCTAACGCTGATCTGGCAAAAAAGGTTAAGCTCTCACCGCCGGCCTGTCATGCCCGCTTAAAAAAATTACGGGAAACCACTGTGATCCAAAAAACAGTTGCCCTGCTAGATCAAGAGGTTATCGGATGCTCCCTAACGGTCTTTGTGGAAGTCTCCTTGCAGAGCCAACAGGCAGAAGCTCTTCATAAGTTTGAAAAAGCTGTCAGAAACTCTCCGGTAATTCAGGAATGCTATCTGATGTCCGGAAAAACTGATTACCTCTTAAGGATCGCCACATGGGACATGGCCGATTTCGAAGAGATCCACCGAGAAATTTTGTCCAAATTGCCCGGAGTGTCAGATCTGCGCTCCGGTTTTACCATCAGGACCATTTCAAAAAAAACTTCCCTTCCGCTGAAACGGCGTAAGTTCAAGCCCTCTGCGCAAACGACATACTACGCTGAGCTAGGCCCCTGGCAATAAATCATTTGGCAATTTTGAGACAGAAACGTATCAGAAAGCGGCCATTGTGATGGCTAGGTAGACGAGGAACTGGATGAGGTTTGGAACACTAGCTACCCGACCGTTCCACCCGACCACAAAGCTGGGCGGAAGAGGGTGAAGTATTGCGGTTTTTTTTGCTATTGATAAGTTGTTCTGCCAGCTTGGCTAGCTGGCAATTCACTCTAAACAATTCTCTGTTTTTTTTGAGAGGTTATAATGGACGAGAGAGGCTTTCAAATAATCAAGTCATACATAGATAGCACCAAGACTTTCAATAACTTATGCGGAGCGGGGTTGGCACTTCCATTAATTTTCAATGAAAAACTACACCGACTTTTTGAAAGCGCTGCAAAAATTGATGGGACAGGGTTTAAATTTGTTATATCATCGTGGGTGTTTTTTCTTACAGCAATCTTGGCAGGTGTCTTTTATCAGTATGTCGCAATTAAGTATGCCGAATATAAAATGTTTAAAAAGGCTACCTATGTAAACAGGCCGTTGAAATATTTTGTTGAAGGTAAAGGGCCTGGGCCGATTTATGGGGTGATGGTTATTTCGTTTTTCTTTGGTGCAGTATCCGTCGCGGGCTATTCGTATGCTGCGATGTTCAATCATTAGGGCGTGCCCTCATTTAAAGTGGCCCACATACACGCCGCCCAAGAAGGCCATTGCTCGCTCGTCATAGCGTGTTGCAATAGCTCGAGACTGTTTTATAGACATGCCAAACCAAAATCAGATACATGACAAAATCACAACGTGATTTTGTCTGGATTCCAAAGGGTCTGGACCCTTTGGCGGGTTTGGGCAGAGCCCAAGGTTTTAGGCCGCTGACCTTGTCTTTCCCCCCCCGGGGAGTTTGAGGGCGGAGATATCGGCGTAGCATTGCTCCCATAGATGACAATGGCTTGAGGGCGCTTTCACCTCCCCATATTCAGCCTCAGGCTTCGGTTTGGCTCCCCCCCTTTGGAACAATCATGCAGAATTTTTTCAAACAACTGGGCATCGGCGTTGGGCTCTTTTTGGCCTTCATGCTCTTCACCAAGGTCATGCTCGCTCAGGTAGTACGCCCCAATGATTTCAAGGAGGAGATCAATCTGCTGCTGAGTGATAGCCTGGGACGGGATTTTCAAGTATTGGGGGAGGTCACCCTGGCGCTCATTCCCTGGCCTGAAGTCACCCTGGAGCAGGTCACCCTGGCCAACCCTCCCTCTCCCCCCTTCACCCCCAAACCCATGGCCACAATCAAACGCTTGGAGATGCGCGCTGGATTTTGGCGCTTTTTTTTAGATGACAAAATCTCTATCGGTCGCGTACGCCTGACGGAACTCCGGCTGAATCTCGCCTGGGATGAACAGGGGCACAACAACTGGCAGGATCTGCTGGGGGAGGGATTACTCCAGAGCCCGGAGGGATTTCAAGCAGCAGCAGGACAACTCGCAGACCCGGAAGGGATAGCTCTGGAGCTGGAGGGGGTGCACTACGACCTGAAAGAGCAAGAACATCAGGCCACCGTCACCATCCGCCAAGCGCTGTTCGATGCGACAGCGCTGAAGTTGGAATCTTGAAAGGATCTATATTTCTGACGGCATCCTCAAAGCTGAAGCCATGGGGCTCTCGACACCATTCTTTCGCTTGGCCACCACATCGAGTATCGACTGCATGGTCTCTGCATCGCCGGGGCGGATTTTCAGGGCGGCCAGCCACGCTTCCACCGCCTTTTCCGACTCTTCCAAACCGGCATAGGCCGTCCCCAGTTGACCATGGAGATGGAAACGACGGCTGGAGCCATTGACCTTCAGCAGGGGATCAAGCACCTCAACAGCGTTGCGGTAGTGACCCACCGTGTTATAAGCCCGGGCCAGGAGAATCATGAGCGCGACATTATCGGGATGGGTCTCGGCAAACCGCTCCAGCCGCAGAATGCTCAGTTCCGGCTGATCGAGCTTGTAGAGGCAAAACCAAAGATAAACCGCACTCTTGCAGTCGTTGGGGTTAAGCTGCAAAGCCGACTCCAGATAGCCCGCCGCCTTTTGAAAGCGCCCCCAACGCACCCAGCGCAACCCCTTGGCGCGGTAGGATTCAGAGTCCCGTTTGTTTTGGTAATAGTGTGGATCCATGCTGTCGAACACCTTCCTGGAATGATGATTTAGCCCCCATAATCCCTACCGCTCCATGGCTTCCAGGCGGAGAGAGGCATCGATTATAGGCATTGAGCGATAAATTGCAAATGAAAATCATTCTTGTTTGACTCAAAAGAGAGGAGATACCCTGGATTTCAAAGCCTGGGGAAACAAAGGGGGGAAAATCGCTTGAGGGGAGATTAAGTCGGTCCATTCCCGGGGAGAGGGCTCCCCAACAATGATCAATCGCTGATGGTGAGTTCCTGGAGTTGGGCTTTGCCGTCCTGGAGTAGATAACCGTTCATATCCAATCGGCCATCCACCCCGAGGGCGACGATCAGGTAGAGAGCCTCCCCATAGTGGGCCTGTTCCAGATCAGCCGTGGATGGGGCCGCCGAACCGGTGGGGTGGCTGTGATAGATCGCCCGCACCTCTTGCCCGTTTTCACGCAACTCCTTGAAAAGACGGATCTGCTCGGTAGGATCCGCCAAAAAACGACGGGTCTCCTGGAGGGCGTTGGTCAAGGGATGCCAACCGGTAATCCGATCACCCTGACCGGAGAGGAGTCCCACGCACTCCTGGGGGGCTGTGCGTTGGGCGTGGCCCAGAATTTTATTGACGATGATCCGGGGAATGACCCACATACCTGGAAACCTTGCTTTTAAGTTGATGTCAAAAACGGTTAAACCTTTACCCCGGCTTGAGGGAGCCATCATACTATACGCTGGATTCTCCGGTCTCACGGAAAATTCCGACTGCCATGAAAGCCTATCTACAACGTCTCAATCCCGCAACCGGCATGGTCTGGTATTACTCCCTCCAGATCCAAAGGGACCTCCTTGGCCGCTGGCAGGTGATACGGGAATGGGGTCGCTCCGGCTCCCCGGGAACATTGCGACAAGTCCCCTACGATACCCACGAGCAAGCCGTTGCCGCCCTGCTCTCCCTGCGTGACCAACTGACCGGCAAAGGCTATCAGGTGGTGATGCAGGAAGGATTGCGCCAGGATATGGCAGGCTATCTCAAGGAGATGAAGAATGAACCTGATTCATAAAGTCGTCGAAACCGGACCGTTACAGGTCAACTGCCAGATTTTGGGCAACGCCACCGATGGCACCTGCCTGCTCATCGATCCCGGTGGAGATGCGGGCAATCTCCTGCGCACCCTCACCCAGATGGGATTGAAGCCCACCCACATCATCAATACCCACGGCCATTTTGATCATCTGGGGGGCGTTGAAGAGCTGCAACGGGCGGCGGGGTGTCAGTTTTGGATCCACGAGGCCGACCGTGCCATGGTGGCCGATGCCCCGGATCACGCTGCCCGCTGGGGCCTGCCCTTCGGCCCCGCACCCAAAGTGAACAAAACCTTCCTGGATGGGGAAATTCTGGAGGTCGCCGGCATCCGCCTGGAAGTGCTCCACACCCCGGGCCACACCCCTGGGGGAGTCTGCCTCGCTTGGGAAGCGGGGGTGGCGGTGGGGGATACCCTGTTTGCCGGTTCCGTGGGCCGCACCGATCTTCCTGGAGGCGACACCGATCAGCTCCTGACATCGATCCAAAATCGCCTGCTAACGCTGCCTGACGAGACCATCTGCTATCCCGGTCACGGCCCAGCCACCACCATCGGTGATGAGCGTGCCCACAACCCCTTCCTCAATCAAGCCTGGTAGGGGAAAAAAACAGAAAATCAGTCAGCGGTGTCCGGTTCACTCTCCCGGGCCGGTTCCACATCTGCCCCCCCCTCCACCTCGGGCAGTGGCTTGGGCAGGGGGATGGGATAGCGGGGAGTCAGGTGGGTGGAACGATAGACCACATCCCCCACCCGCACCGCACAGAGCACCACCAGGTTTTCCGCCTGCTGAGTGGCCCGCAGGTTGGGAATCTCCAGGTAGAGGGCTTGGTTGGAGCGCTTGAGGCTCTGTTTTTTGACGGCGATCCGTGCCCCGATCCGGTCAGGGGTCTCTCCCACCGGCACCGGAGTGGGCATTAAATGCAACCAACACTCCGCCTCTACCGATCCCCCCTGCCAATGGACCCCCTGATCCCAGGCGGTCTGGATGTAGGCAAAAGCCACCTTGAGCATGTCGTCGCTGGCCAAGGTGACGGTAGCCTGCACCAGATCGATCTCCTGGCCTTTTTTCAAACGCGGCCCATCCCCCTTGCCCCCACCAAAGCCGGGACCACTCTCTTGATAGCGCCACCCCTTGATCGGCGGCAAAGTGGTGCAGGGGGACTGCTGGAGCACGCCGTTGCCCTGGGCATCCAGACATTGATAGAGACTGCGGCTTTGGACTTCAGCCAGCGGCAACAGAGAGAAGGAAAGAGTCGAGAAGAACAGGAAACAAAAAATCGATGGCATCTGCCGCAGGAAACCCATGGGAACCTTTATCAATCAACAGGGAAGAGATAAGGGCATCATCCGGAGAAACAAGGCAAAAATCAAGCGTCAGGAAAGGCACTGAGAGAGGCATCGGGAGAGGTATAGCCATTCAAATCAAGAATTGGACATATGCCGTTGCATTTTTGCCGTCATTCTCGCGAATGCGGGAATCCAGGGAGTCTGGCGCAAACCTTTCCAAATCTTGCATCACTTTCAGCAAAATACCGGCCTTTTTTCAGCAAAATACCGGCCTTTTTTCAGCAAAATACCGGCCTTTCTTAAAAATTTGGTTTTTCCTTGAGGGCAATCATCAGCTCCCTGGATCCCCGCCTTCGCGGGGATGACGCGTCAGGGAAGAGTGTCCAATTTTGAGATAGAACTGCTATATCAGGCAAGGGAGGAGCGCCCCCGCATCAAAAAACACGCCCCTGCCGATCCAGCTGACGATAACACTCCAGCCACTCGATGCTCTCCCGGGAGATCACAGCCTCTTGGGGTTCCAGCCACTGCCAGAGGGTGGCGGCGCCCTCACTCACCGGCACAGCACCATAAGC
Source organism: Magnetococcales bacterium (assembly GCA_015232395.1). Taxonomy (NCBI): domain Bacteria; kingdom Pseudomonadati; phylum Pseudomonadota; class Magnetococcia; order Magnetococcales; species Magnetococcales bacterium. The sequence goes on from JADFZT010000001.1 coordinate 117,262, forward strand.
TTCGGTCACAAAGCGGATCCACTTGAAGATCCAAAAAGCGTTACACCACTGAAAAAAGCGCTTGCGAAAAGTCCCTTCCGAAGAGGTCGCTCCCTGCATCTCCTTGAGATTTCCCCCAAAGTCCACCCCGTCCAGATAGTCCTGCAAGGTGGGGGATATCCACGTCGGGTCGATCATTTCCCGCCCTTGAAACACCTCTTCCATCCCCTGAAAAAAATCCCGCAGTGCCAAAAAGCCCCGGGGATCGTTCACCGGCCAAAAGCCAACCCCATCCCGCCAGTCGGACATCGCCCGCCCAGTGCCGAAAGGTACCCGGTGGGAGCGGCGGGGAGAGGGATAAACGCACCCCGCTCGTAGATCGGTAAAGCCCCCCAAGGGAATGATCTTTTGCAAAAAATAAAAATCCTCCCCCCCTTGCCGCCGATTCATCCCCCCCTGCTTGGCATAGGCCCAGGCCCGCACCGCCATGGAAGAACCGACGCTGTGGTGGGCGTGGGGAAACCCGGCAAAACGCAACCCCCAGACATAATATCGCAGATAAAGCTCATACTGGATGATCCCTTCCCGCTCATGGCCGGAAATCTCCTCCAGGGGGTGTTCAAAGTGGATGGCGCAGCCGGGAGAAAGCGCATGCTGGTGAAAATGGTCGTGGAGGGAAACGAGATAATTATCTGAAACTGTACAGTCGGCATCCAGGCAGACCATCACCCCCTGGGGATTGCCCACCTGGTGAAACCGAACCACCGCTTCATCCAGGCCGATCTTACGAGCAAACCCCACTCCGGCGTGTTTTTTGGGAAGATCGGGATAGTGGAGCAGATGAAACCCCAGTCCCCGCTCCCGATGGTTTTCAATCCAGGCCCGAGCCTCCTCCAAGGTCTCTTGATTCAACCCACGCACCCCTTCGTCATCCGCCTCGGAGCCGTTCACCACCACCAGCACCTCCACCGGAGAGGGTGGGCGATGGCAGCGCCAGAGTGAGGCCAGGGTGGTTATCAACCCCCTCTCCTCCCGGCAGGGAATCACCACAATCAGCCCCAAACCGGGCTCAGGGGGGAGGGATAGGGCGGGTGGAAAAAGCGCCCGTTTTTGCAGATAGCTCTGGAGCTGTTGCATCTCCCCGGGAGAAACCTCAATCACAGCGCCACGCCATTGCCAGAGGCCCTTTGCTGGCTCTCCCCCTGGGAAAAAAGAAAATCCAACCTTTCCGGCATCTCCGGCTGGGTCGCCTCCTGGCTCAACTCAAAATTGTTGTGGGCCATCAGTTTGAGCGGGGTCTCGCTCTGAAAACCGCCCGACTCAAGCCACAATCGGTATCGCCGGATGTTTTCCCCAATGGCGGAGTGGTTGAAGGAGAGCCCGGCACGGCGGAGATTTTCTTCAAAAGCGGTCTGATCCTGACGGAAAGCGGCGATGATGGCCAGATAGTTGTATCCAACCCCCGGATGGGGATAGCCCCCCTCAAGGGCGGCATTCACATGGACTTCGGCCTGCTCTGGAGAACCCGCCCGCAGCCAAGCCCCAGCCAGATCCATGTGGGCCGCCGGCAATCCCGCCAAACGATCCAAAATGTCCTGATATTCCGCCACATCGGGATAAAATTGACCGGCATACTCCACAAAACTTTTCATCCACAGTTCAACAATTTTCCACATTCTGCCAGTCACATGATCGACAAACCCATAGTCTGACCCGACAAAATCATGGGCAAAGAAGAGATTGCCATCGAGATTTTTTTCCTGTTTGAAAAGGTCAAACTCTTCGGCTCCCGGATAATATTGTAGCTGGGAAAAGAGAAACTGCGCGGGTTGGGTATCGTGGATCAACTGGATACTCTCCTGGAAGCTAGGATGTGTTAATACTATTTGGCGAGTCGAAGACCAGAGCGAAATGGATGAAGAAAGAGTAAACCACGTCGAGCCTGTCAAAGCGTGAAAAGATTCTTCGGAACCCTTTCAATCGTCGAAACAGTCTCTCCATCTCATTGCTTTTCTTCTACATTTCTCGGTCATATCCCCATGGATTCAGCTGGTTGCTTTTTGGGGGAACCACAGGTTCTAACCCCAGGTCCAATACCAACTGGCGCATTTCATTTCCTTCATATGCGCGATCCATAACAACGTATTTTGCTGTCAGAGACGTTGTTTTCAGCAATTCCCGACCTTCCGGTGTATCGTGAGCATTTCCTGGTGACAGAAAAAAGCTCACTGCTGTTCGAGCATCTGCGGCAACCAAATGAATCTTGGTGGCCCAGCCACCTCTGGATTTTCCGATGGCTTGGGGGCCGTTTTTTTTAACGCTCCAGTTCCGTCAGGGTGAACCTTTACAATCGTGCTGTCCAACGACACGGACTCAACCCGAACTCGAATGATTTGTTGGCACTGAAGCTCAGCAAAAACACGCTCTAAAACACCGCTTTTAGCCCACCTGTTCATTCGTGTATAGATGGTGTGCCAATTACCGAATCTTTCCGGCAATCCACGCCATTTGCAGCCATGCTCAGCGACATACAAAATGGCATTGATGATCTGTAGGTTGGTCAGTGAAACATTGCCCCTCTGACGCGGGAAAAGGGACTCGATTTTTTTGAACTGCGCTTCGGGAATGTCCATGTGCACAGTATCTCATGTTTTGTGTTAACAAGCCCTAGATCCATCAACACAAAACCCAGATGTCGCAAGACTCCAGGGTCGTCGGGTTTGATGGAGAGGGCTTTTTGCAGCATGCCAGCAGCTTGATCGGGTTGGCTCTCTTTTCTGAGGGCGATCCCGAGCTTTTTTAGGGCGGCTGGATGGTCTGGTTTCAGGTTTAAGGCTTGGCGATAGGCGGCAAGAGCCCCTGGTATATTATTTTTTTGGCTCAGGGCATTGCCCAGGCTCATGTGGCCCTGAAAATAGCCCGGCTGGCTGGCAACCGCCTTTTGGAAACAGACAATGGCCTGATCCAGCTGGCCTCCCTGCTGATAAATCCCCCCCGCGTTGCAGAGGGCCACCCCATGACCCGGTTCGATTTTCAGAACCTTTTGATACCACTGCAACGCCTCTTGCAGCTGACCTGCCTGGTGGAGGGCGATCCCTTTTTGCAAGGCGGCACGCGCCTGGGGGTCGATCTGGTTAACTGCAGATTTTGAATCGTCAGCCTGTTGAGACATGTCGTTACCTGTTTCCGACCCGAATTCCTTGAGGCTGGGTATATTCATCCCAAACCTGGATCGGACAGTTGAGCAAGACCCCACAAACCGTATGGGCCATACGAAAATCCGGTAGAACCAAGGAATCCAAGCATATGGATTTTGGTGGGAAATGAAAACGAAACCCAATCACATTGAGACCGCAACAGGTCATTTTTACACAAACCTGCTACAAAAGAAGAAAGCCTTGGGAGGTTTGGCTGCAAGCAAAAAAATCTCGCATTTCATCTCCTTTCGAACTTAATATGGTGGAAATGAAGCTCTTTTTTTTCAGGGATTTTGGGGTAGGAGAGTTCCCGATTCGGACCTTTTCCCAAGCCATCCCGAAGCGGATTGAAGCAGGCACTCCGATTTACCTTCACCATCTGGCTGTCAGCGGGGAAAGAGATGCACCGTTTCATTGATTTCAAGGGATTTGCCGATGCCCAATTGGATCTATCCAATCCCGTCACCCTCCTGATCGGCAAAAATGGCTCCGGCAAGAGCAATGTGATCGAAGGGGTAGAACTATTCGCCAATTTGGCCCACGGGCTGCCCCTGCATGACATCACCGATCTTGGGCGGGGCGGACCTCAAACATTTCAAATCCGAGGAGGGTTGCCGGGATGTCCTCGCCTAGAAAAAAAAGCCTTTGAACTGCAGTATTCTAGCTGGACTTACTTTGACGGAGATGCAGAAGGAATCATTTACTCAATAAAATTTCAAAGAAATAACAATCCAAAAATTTCAGAAGAAATCCTAAAGATAGGAAGTCGGACCCTTTTTTCTGCTCAATCAAAAAAAGGACAGCCCGACGTCCTATCTGTCCAGTATGACAATTTTGCCCGTGGCGGCAACAAACCATCAGCTTTACTGCCGGCTGATCGCGCCATTTTATCCCGTTATTCTGAATTAACTGCACATCTTGACCAAAGAAGCGAAAGACATCAAGACGCACGGAGAGCTGTTATTGACATCCAGAAATATTTGCGTGCTTCCTTTGTCTTTGATCCAAACCCCCGAGCCATGCGTGAATATGAGCGTCAGGGCCAAAAAATACTGGCGAGGGACGGCTCCAACCTTTCCTCGGTGCTCTACAGCCTCTCCCAGGGTAACGGAAATGAAAAGAAAACAATTTCCCGTATCTTGGATCAAATCCAGCAGTTGCCAGAAGAACCCTTCGAAGAGATCCGCTTCGTCACCACAGCCCAACACGATGTCCTTTTTGGCTTGGGGGATAAAGGTGAAGGTCCGTTCATGGATGCCCGGGTTCTCTCCGATGGAACCTTGCGCTGCCTTGCTGTATTGACGGCTCTGGAGACAGTCAAGGAGAGCTCTCGGATCGTGGTAGAAGAGTTCGACAACGGGCTCCACCCTTCTCGGGTAGGCGTCCTCACCGATGCCATTTGGGAGACCTGCAAGCGGCGCAATCTCAACATTCTGGTCACCACCCACAACCCCGCCACCCTGGACGCCTTGAACGATGAACAGCTCAAGGGTGTAGTGCTCTGCTATCACGATCAAAAGCAAAAAGCCTCCAAGCTTCTTCCTCTCCATAAGCTACCCCTATCCGATGTCTGGCTGGAAGAGGGGCAGCTGGGTAATCTGGTCACCCAACGCCTCATCGAAAAATATCTGGATCCGGATTATGAGGAAAAGCGGCAAAAAATCGCCACAGAATGGCTCGCAGATCTGGCATGAAGGGGCCTCTCTACATCGTCGATACCGGCTATCTGCTGGAAGAGTATCGGATTCCGGGCCATTTTAATGATACCGCCCATGGGAAAATCAACCGACGTTTTGCCGACGCCATCCAAACCCATCTGCGCCTCTATGTGCCTTTTCCGGTCCTGTTCGAACTGGCCAACCATATTGCTGGCATCCAGAATGGCGATGTGCGGAGAAAACAGGCCAAAAAGCTGGCCAAAGCGGTGGAAACCAGCATCGTCGATGCCTCCCCCTGGATCATCACCCCTCTGAAAGATCGAAATATTCTGCTCGCGTTTGAAAAATATCTCCAGGACATATCCCATGGCTTCGCAACAGAATTTGCAATCCAGGGAATCGGCTGGGTGGATATCTCCGTCATCTCCGAAGCCAAACGATTAAAGGCCAAATCCAACAACCTTCACACCATTCACATCTGGACCACCGACGATCAGGTAAAAAGCCGCGAGCCAGACCCGGAGCCCAATCCTTATCTGGGAGAGCGGAAATAAAAAAACGTGGTGTTGGGAGCAAAAACCAAAACCGCTTTATTGAAGGGAAAGCTCCAAACGCCTGCTCTCAAGCTGATGGTTCAGCCGCCAAGCCGATTTGGCTGTTTCGACGATATTTGGGGCAAAGGGTTTTTTCCTCTTTTTGGTCTCGTACCATCTGATTACCTGATAGAGATGCCAATAAGGTTTTGCCCCGGTGATGATGGGTGGGGGGAATCCAGCCAGTTTTCGGAGGTTTTGCCTGGATTGGCCAACGAGCTTGGCAATGTCGGCGATGGATACCAGATCCGGCCTGACTTCAATCAATTCAGCATCCGGAAACGCCTTAAAAAAATCGTTGATGGCCGAGTTGATCGCTTCCTCGGCGGAAATGGACTCCCTGAAAAGATCCAGCCCAACGATACCCTTGATACCGGTCAAAACCAGGGCATCATCCAGCCCGGCATCAAAAAGCCTGTTGGAAATTTCGTCAACATCCTGTTTTTGATCCTGGATTGAAAAGACGACGGTAAATTCAAAGATCATCGCTCATCCTCCGGTCCACGACAGCCATCAACGATCTGCCTGATTCTTTTGGCGTGGGCTTCTGGATTTCTGGGTGTTGAATAGACCCCTATCTGACAATAGAGCCCCCCTCGGCACCCCCCAGTGGTCGGAAAGGACAATCTCCCATAAGAGTGGCCTTTCCTCACCTTCCTGAACCCCCAGCCGTTGTCGACAGCGTATTGGATCTCTGCATCGATTTCCTTGTGGGGATGGGACTTTCTACCCATGGGATAAGCCTATAGCAATTCAAATCAAAAATTGGACATATGCCGCTGTACTTTTTCTGTCATTCCCGCGAATGCGGGAATCCAGGGGGGGTGGTGCAAACCTTTCCTAAATCTTGCCTCACTTTCAGCAAAACACTGGATTTTCTTGAAGATTTGGTTTTTCCTTGAGGGCAATCGTCAGCTCCCTGGATCCCCGCCTTCGCGGGGATGACGGCCGTAGCTGTCCCACCCCGCCCCGATCCCAGCCTGGATCCCCGCCTTCGCGGGGATGACGAGTCAGGGAAGAGTGTTCAATTTTGAGATAGAACTGCTATACTAAAATCAAAAATGGTTGTCAATATGCAACCATTCCAAAACTACAAGCCAAACCAGGAACCAAATCCCTCTCCGGAAAACAGAAATAAAAAGGGCCTCCCAAAGGAAGCCCTTTTAATCAACTCAAGCTGATCAACTCAAACCTGATCAACTCAATCTGGATAGCAGCGGTCCATCAATACCGAACCAGCTTCACCTCCAGCACGTTGTCCAGCTGCTTCAAGGCAGTCATCACCTTTTCGGGCACATCCTGGTCGATGTTGATGAAAGCGATGGCGCGTCCCCCTGCTTTTTGGCGGCCCAGGTGGAAGTTGGCGATGTTGATATCATTTTCACCCAGAATCGTCCCCACCTTACCGATCAAGCCAGGCGTATCCTGATTGGCGATAAACAGGAGGTTCCCCTCGGGGGTGGCTTCGATGGGGACCTCGTTCATGGCCACCACCCGGGGCTCACCATCGTGGAACACCGCGCCGGAGATACACCGCTCCCGCTTTTCGGTGGTGATGGTGACGTTGATCTGAGCGGTGAAGCCCCGTTTGGAGCGGCTTTTGGTGGTTTCCACCACTTCAATCCCCCGCTCCTCGGCAATGACGGGGGCGTTGACCATGTTGACCCCGGTCTCCAGCATGGGTGCCAGCAGGCTGTTGAGGATGGTGTTGGTGATGGGCTTGCGATTGAGCTGGGTCACTTCTCCTTCATAGGAGACCACGACGCGTTTGACGCCGGATTCGGTCAGCTGCCCCAGAGTCGTCCCGAGCTTGTCCCCCAGGTTCAGATAGGGACGCATGGCGGGAAGCTCCTCTTCGGAGACCGAAGGGATGTTGAGGGCGTTTTGTACGCTGCCCTTGAGCAGATAATCAGAAATCTGCTCGGCGATCTGTACCGCCACATTCACCTGGGCCTCTTTGGTGCTGGCTCCCAGGTGGGGGGTGAAAACCACATTGTCGAACTCAAAAAGAGGATTATCCTTGGCAGGCTCTTTTTCATACACATCAAGCCCGGCTGCAAACACCTTGCCCGACTTCAGAGCGTCGTAGAGGGCTTTTTCGTCCACCACCCCCCCTCGGGCGCAGTTGATCACAATCACCCCTTCCTTCATCTGCTCAAAAGCCGACGCATTGACCACATGACGGGTGTTGGGGGTCAAGGGGGTGTGTATCGTCAGGACATCCACCCGGGGCCAAAACTCTTCCAGGGTGGGGGCCAGCTCAATCCCCATATCCTCGGCCCGCTCCTTGGAGATAAAAGGATCGTAAGCCAGCACCCGCATTTTCAAGGCCTGAAACCGCTCCACCACCAGAGCGCCAATGTTGCCGGTACCGATGATCCCCAAGGTCTTGCGATAAAGCTCCCGCCCCATAAAGCGACTCTTTTCCCACTTGTTGGCCCGGGTGGAAGCGGTGGCCTGGGGGATGTGGCGGGCGGCGGCCAGGGCGAGAGAGATGGTGTGTTCGGCGGTGGTGATGGTGTTGCCGAAGGGGGCGTTCATGACGATAATCCCCTTCTTGGTGGCGGTGGGGATGTTCACGTTATCCACCCCGATACCGGCCCGGCCCACCACTTTCAACTTTTCACCCGCCTCCAAAATTTCCGGGGTCAGCTTGGTGGCGGAACGAATGGCGATGCCGTCGTAAGCGCCGATAATCCCTTTGAGCTCTTCAGGGGTAAGCCCGGGCTTGTAGTCCACTTCCACTCCCCGGGCCAAAAAAACCTCTTCGGCCTTGGGAGACATCTTGTCGGAAATCAGCACTTTTGGCATTTTGGCTTTTCCTTGTTTCCTTGTTTCCTTGAATCCGGATGGTTACACCCCGATCACGATGGCGTTCGCTCCGGGGGGGTGTTGCGCCTGTTAAAATGATCATCGCTACAAACTACACACTGAAAGCGGGGGAAGACAACCATGACTGGTAGGGAAGCGCAAAAAGTGGGGCGTATTTTGGTCGTAGCCGGTTCTGATCCCACCTCCGGGGCTGGATTGCAGGCGGATCTGAAAACCATCACCGCCTTGGGCGGCTATGCCCTCACAGCCGTCACCGCCGTGACTGTTCAGGATAGCGCCAAGGTCCATCGGGTGGTGCCCCTGAATCCGGAATTGGTCCAGGCCCAAATCGAAGCGGTTTTGGGGGATATCGGCGCGGATGTGATCAAAATCGGCATGCTGGCCACCCCGGGGATTGTCGAAATGGTGGCTGATCTCCTGGACCGCCATGCCGATCTGCCCGTGATCGCCGATCCGGTTCTGGCCGGTACCGGTGGTGGCACCCTGCTGGATGGCCCGGGGCTTGATCTCTTCCGGGAAAAACTATTACCTCGCCTCACCCTGATAACCCCCAATCTTTCCGAAGCGGCACGCCTCACCGGTCTGCCGGTTGATCATCTGGCCCAGATGAAACCAGCCGCACAAAAGCTGGCGACCTACGGCTGTAGTGTGCTGATCACCGGGGGACATCTGCCGGGGGAGGAGGTGGTCGATCTGCTTCAACGGGGTACTCGCAGCCACTCTTTTTCCGCCCCCCGCCTGCCCGGAGCAGGGTTTCACGGCACCGGCTGCGTGCTCACATCCGCAATTGCTGCGGGGATGGCTGGGGGGCTTTCCCTGGAGGCGGCGGTTGAGCTGGGTCGAAAAGTGGTTCGAAATGCCATTATCCAAAGCCTCCCTTTGGGCGGTGGGCAGCGTTTATTGAATGTCGAAGACCTTCAGGATTGATCCAAACAAGCCCGGCATAATGGATCAAATGAAATTGGGAAAGGGGCTGAACGGATAGCCGGGAGGGGGGTTAAAGCCATTCAATATTTTTAACCGAGTGGTCATATAAATCATTTTGAATAGGTGACCAACTGGGGGGATTGACGATATACTGACGCCATTTGGATCCGCAAAGATGGGATTCCACCATGAATGGCGGTGACGCTGAGGGTGGAAGAGGTGATTTTCAGTCACCCCCCGCCCACCCTGCCCAGGCTTAAAACGCCTGGAGAAGGGAAGACCGATATCAGTGGCAGGTATTGGGGCCATCGATCTTCAGTGTTCACACGGCAAAAAGGCTTTTTCAGCATGGCTACGCTCAACCAACAAGAGGTTACAGAGGTCACCGCTGAAAATTTTCAGTTCATACTGGAATATGCCAACCAAAAGATGGGCACCGAGTGGCACTTTTCCCCGACGCCGGTAGAGCGATTTCAGGCCATACCCGACCAGATCGACCCTGAAGGAGCGGCGATCACGGCCCTTTCAGCCTGGATCCGGCGCCACCTGAAAAAATCCACCCGGGAGCGGATGTTCCAGGAACTCCGGATTCAGGAGTTCGAGCGGGCCAAAGGCTCCACCCAGGTGGCTCTTTCCAAAGAGACACGTCTGATCCTGAAGGCCTATCGGGACCAACTTTTCGGGGAAGGCAAGGGTTCCACGGAAACCGCCGTACGCAAGCTGCTGGAAAGCGCCCACCGCACCCTCTCCCCCCAAGCGTATCAAAAATTGGAGGCGTTCCGCCAAGAGCAGGGCCTCGACACCCTGGATCAGGCGGTGGATCGACTCACTTCCCGGGTTGAACCCGACCCCACCAATCCACCCCTCAAAGAGGCCCTGGAAGCGTTGCTCAATCAGCTGAAAAGCACCACCACCACCGAACTGGAACCCTATGGTCAATAAGGGAGATCGAAGGGGTGGCCCCAGCAAAAAAAGCCTCTCTGAACGATCTGGCGCCAAACCCCGGTTGCCTCTCTCCCAAAGCGATGATCAGCCCGAATGGACTTCCACGCCCCTGGATCAGCCGGATTCAAACTTTGACCCAACCGATGCCCCTGATTCAAAATCCATTGAGCCCGATTACCGCCCCGTTTACGATCAGGCGGTTCGACTGCTCAGTCGCAGGCCCCACGGTGAGGCGGAGCTTAGGCAAAAACTCCTGCGTTCCCAAAGGGATCCCCAAGCCATTCAGCTGGCGATCCACCGCTGTCGGGAGCTGGGCTATCTGGATGACCGGGCCTATGCCCAATCCCTGGTTCGCAATCGTCTGGGGATGAAAGGGTGGGGGCCGCAAAAAATCCGTGCCGAGCTACGACACAAGGGAGTAGAAGAAAATCTCTCCAGGGAGGTCGTGGCCGATCTTCTGGGTGAGGCCGACTTGGTGGAACTCGCCAGAAAAGCGCTGATCAAACGGTTTGGATCAGGCCCGAAGCTTGCACACCAGGGGGATTGGAGCCAACCTGAAGAGACAGTGGCTGGTTTTGATGGGGAAGAGGCCAAAGAGTGGCAAGAGGAGGGTGTTGGGATGGACGACCCTCGAAAGAGCTATGCCGCCAAAGCCAGGCAGCGTAAAAAACGGTATGATTTTCTGGCCCGTCGGGGTTTTGATCCCGAAACGATTCGGCGGGCTTTGGAGTGATCTTCCGGCCGTCGGGAGAGCTTCCATATTGAGGTAGACAAGGCATGACCGGAGACGACATCCGCAAGCGGTTTATCACCTTTTTCCAGGGGCACGACCACACTCAGGTGGCTTCTTCCAGCCTGATTCCCCACAACGATCCCACCCTGCTTTTTACCAATGCCGGGATGAATCAATTCAAGGGGGTTTTTTTGGGGGAGGAGCGCCGCTCCTATAAACGGGCGGTCACCTCACAAAAGTGCGTCCGGGCGGGGGGGAAGCACAACGACCTGGAAAATGTCGGTCGCACGGCGCGCCACCACACCTTTTTTGAAATGCTCGGCAACTTTTCCTTTGGGGATTATTTCAAGGAAGCCGCCATCCCCCTGGCCTGGGAGTTTGTCACCGAAAATCTAAAGCTTCCGGTGGATCGGCTGTTGGTGACGGTGTATGCCCAGGATGACGAGGCCTATACCATCTGGCGGGAAAAAGTCGGCTTGCCGGAAGATAAAGTGGTGCGCATCCCCACCAGCGACAATTTTTGGTCCATGGGGGAGACCGGTCCCTGCGGCCCCTGTTCGGAAATTTTTTATGATAACGGCCCCGACATTCCCGGTGGCCCGCCTGGCTCTGCTGATGAAGATGGCGACCGCTTTGTGGAGATCTGGAATCTGGTCTTCATGCAGTATGACCGGGATAGCGAAGGAAACCTCAATCCCCTGCCCAACCCCTGCATCGATACCGGTGCCGGGTTGGAGCGGATAACGGCCATTCTTCAGGGCAAGACCAACAACTATGATTCCGATCTTTTCCAGCCCCTGATTCAGGCAGCCGCTGAAGTGGCCGGTATCGCCTATGGTCAAGCACCGGAGTCCGATGTCTCTCTGCGGGTGATTGCCGATCACATTCGCGCCGCCTGTTTTCTCATCGCCGACGGGGTGTTGCCTTCCAACGAAGGGCGGGGCTATGTGCTGCGTCGTATCATGCGCCGGGCCATGCGCCATGGGCAGATGCTGGGGTTGAAAAAACCCTTCATGCACAATCTGGTCTCGGTCTTTGTGGCGTTGATGGGTGGGGCCTATCCCGAGCTTGCCAGCCAGAGCGGCATTCTGGCAATGGTGATTGAAAACGAGGAAAAACGGTTTGCCCTGACCTTGGGCACGGGTCTTAAAATTCTCGAAGAGGCCCTTTCCGGACTCAAGCCAGGGGATGAACTGGACGGGCAGACCGCCTTCACCCTTTACGACACCTACGGCTTTCCGGTGGATCTCACCGCTGACATCGCCAGGGATCGGGGGGTGGGGCTCGATATGGCGGGTTTCGAGTCCCATATGGCGGAGCAAAAAAAGCGCGCCCGTGCGGCTTGGTCCGGCGCGGGGGGCGAAAAGGTCGCTGCTCTCTATCACGAACTGCGGGAAGCCACCGGGCCTTCGGAATTTCTCGGTTATGTGGCCGAATCCGCTGCGGGGGTCATTCAGGGATTGGTATTGGAGGGAGCCCGCGTTGATCGGCTGGAAAAGGGTCAAAAGGGGGCCATCCTCACCAATCAGACCCCTTTTTATGGGGAGTCGGGGGGGCAAGTTGGGGATCAGGGGGTCATCACCACCGATACCGCCCACTTTGTGGTCACCAACACCCAAAAGCCCCTGGGGGATCTGACGGTCCATCAAGGCTTTCTCAAGTCCGGGGAGCTGACGGTGGGGGATGCTGTCACCCTGGAGGTGGATCAAGAGCGGCGGAGCAACATTCGCCTGCACCACTCCGCTACCCATTTTCTCCATCATGCCCTGACCGAAACCTTGGGCAGCCACGTCAAGCAGGCGGGTTCCCTGGTGGCCCATGATCGACTACGGTTTGATTTTTCCCATTTTCAGGGCCTCACCCCTGAGGAGATCGAAACCCTGGAAGAGCGGGTGAATGCGGGCATTCTCGCCAACACCCCTCAGGAGACCACGGTGATGACCCCGGAAGAGGCGGTCGCAGCGGGGGCTCGGGCGCTCTTTGGGGAAAAATATGGCGAAGAGGTGCGGGTGGTGCGCATTGGGGAGACCATGGAGTTGTGTGGTGGCACCCATGTCCAGCGCTCCGGAGATATTGGGCTGTTTCGGATTCTCTCTGAAAGTGCGGTGGCGGCGGGGGTGCGACGAATTGAGGGTGTGTGTGGTCATGTCGCTCGTCGGGGGTTACGGGGGGAGGTCCAGCTTTTGAACCAGGCGGCGGAACTGATGAAGCTGCCGGGTGGTCAACTGGTAGAGGGGATCCAAAAACTGCTGGCTCGGCAAAAGGAGCTGGAGCGGGCGTTGGATAAGGCCAAATCCGATCTTTCCGGCAATCTGGTGGGGGATCTGGCGGCTCAAGTGAAGGATATCAAAGGCATTCCGGTGCTGGTGGCCAAGGTGGAGGGTGTGGAGGCCAAGGGGTTGCGGGATCTTTTGGATAAAATAAAAGATCAGCTGGGCTCCGGCGTGGTACTGTTAGGGGTTCCGGCTCCTGGCAAGGTGAGTTTGATTGCCGGGGTCACCAAGGATCTGACTGGTCGCATCAAGGCGGGGGATCTGATTCGATTCATCGCCCCCCAGCTGGGTGGCAAGGGGGGAGGGCGTCCGGATATGGCCCAGGGTGGGGGCACGCGGCCTGAACAGCTGACCGAAGCGTTTGCGGCGGTTCCGGCTTGGATAGAAGAGCGCACCTGATCATCGACTTAAACACGACTTGAACGTTGGAAGAGCGGCTTACTGATAAGCTGCTCCTCCCGTTGCTACTCTTTAAGGAAGGTTCTGGCATCATGCATAAGGTAGAAAAAAAGGATTGTATCCATTGCGGCCAACCCATGCCGCTTTGGGCGGTCTCCTCCCACGACTATTCCGATGGCCTGGGTTTTGGCACCCCGGTGATGCGGGTCTGTTTTAACGACGAGTGTCCTTTTCACGTCAAGGGTTGGAACACCATGCATGACAGCTATGGCCGGATTGGCAGCGTACGTTTTTTCTTCAACCCCTTCGACGGCGACAACGGCGCCCTTCCGGTGGCGCACAAGGATGCCATGCGGGGGGATATCATTGAGGAGGAGTGAGAACGATACGCCCAGGATGTCGTTTCAGTTTGGATAAACGCCCAAAAGGTATTATGATCATATACTAAAGGGGGCATGCCCTACTTCTTCAGCCAAGCCTGAAAAGTTTAGGCGTGTCTCCGGTAGAGTTTGGTCTTTCATTTGCTTCCATAAGGATTCGTTTGGCTGATCCATATCATCCATCCCGGATGAGGGCTCTGGAAAAACAGACTTGACTGTCTGGAGAGACGACTCATGAAAAACAGCCACGAATACCGCTTCATCATCGACGGCTTTACCCCCGAAACCATCCCCATGGCCCGTCTTGCCGAGTATATGGCTGACTTGGCAACGATTTTTGGTGAGCGTGAATCCGTCCATTTTGGAGGAGTGGAGTCCGGCAGTGCGAAACTTATCCCATGGGTCGAACCAGAAGCGGCACCCAAGGTTAAGTTCAACATCGAACAAGCCAAGGCTGGCCTCGCTCCCAAAGCCGCACAGGACGCCATCCACAACATTGACAAACTCCTCCGCGAAGACAATACGACTGGACGCCTTACCAATAATGAGGGGGCGGAAATCATTCCATTCCCTGGACGAGAAGCCCCTACCCCCACGACTTACGGTCCTTTCAATCAGGAAGGTAGTCTGGACGGAACTGTTTTCAAGCTGGGGGGCCAAAAGCTGGGTGGCCAAAACGACCTTTATCCTGTAGGATTGCAGTCTGAAAATATTGTTTATAACTGTGTAGCCAGTTTATCTCTGGTTAAATGCCTTAGTAAATTTATTATGGGGCCGGAACTGCGTGTCTGGGGGAAAGGTCGGTGGTTCCGGAGTGAAGAGGGCCAGTGGGAGTTAAGAAAATTCAGGATCAATAGCTTCGACCCGCTTGAGGAAAAGAAACTCACAGAAGTGGTGAAAGAACTCAGAGCCATTCCTGGCAGTGGATGGAATGAGATAGAAGATCCTTTTGCAGAGTTACATCGAATTCGACACGGTGATGATGGAGTGAGTTGATGGTTGTTTTTGATTCCACCTTACTGCTTGTTTTCCTCAATGAAAACACCAATATACCGAATGACCCGACAACAGGCCTTCCGGTCGAAAAAGCACGTGAACGAATCGATCACCTAATTGAAACCTTAGATAAAAACAAAGTCAAAATTATCATACCAACACCAGCTCTAAGTGAAGTTCTGGTTAGAGCTAAAGCTGCTGGCAATGAATATCTTCTACGTCTAGAAAAATATTCGTCTTTTCAAATCACTCCATTTGAAAAGATGGCCGCTATAGAACTGGCTGAAATGACAAAAAAGGCCATCAAAAAAGGTGATAAAAAGGGAGGAAGCAGCGAAACGTGGGCAAAAGTCAAATTTGATCGACAAATTTTGGCCATTGGCAGAGTTGCCGGAGCTTCTACGATCTATTCGGATGACAACGGCTTAAAAGAAACGGGACGTATGTTAGGGTTCAAGATTCTATCACTGGCCGATCTGGATGTACCGCACAAGCAGCTTTCCTTTTCAAAAGAAGAACTCTCTCATTCAGATTGATCCAATCTGATAAGTCATATTCCATCCCCCTATCAAACCACGCTGCCTGCCTTTTTCACATCCTGCTCTGTCCACCTCAGTTTGAGATAAGCCAGCCCGATAAAACCGTTGACCAGTGGGGTACGCAAAAAATGGAAGGCGTCATAGAAGGGATTGAAGGAGTAGCTATTCCATTCCGGTGGCGTCCAAAAAAAACGGAGAGCCAATGCATCCATCAGAATAAAGAAACAATGGATCACCACCATCCCTAGCACCAGTCGGGAGGCATTGCCACGGGACAAGCGCCAGGAGTCGATAAATTGAACCCCCTGGCCGAGGGCGATTTTGGGAAACATCAGAAAAAAACGAAATATCGGCAGGATAAAAATGACGCTGGCTGCGGTCGCAAAGATAATGTGTGCATCCGGGATAAAGGGGATGGGGGGCAATTTGGGCCAGACAAAAAGTGAGAAAATCGCAAATACAAAGAGGACGATCATCACCAATACCAAAGGAAATAACACCACCAACACCAGATATTGAGTCTCCCTCTTTCCAAAGCGAAGATGGAACCATCCACCAGGGGTGGGGGTAGTCTTTAACACCACATGATACCAAGGGATGGCAAAGGCGACATAAAGATATCCGCTGAGAACCACACCTATGATTTCAATGGCGAAAGGAGGGCCTGCTGGTGAGGCATATTGATCCAAGACCAAATGGATAGCCAAACCACCCAGAAAAGGTATGGTAGCCAGACGGAGGAAAATGCGGAAATGGCTGACCAATAATTGCAAAGATTCGGACAGTGTCTGAAAAACATAAATTTGGACTGGCATCATTTCCCTTTCTAAACCAACGCCACCATCACCCCATCCCCCAGCAGAAGCCCCTTATCCGTCAGCCATACCCGCTCCGGCGTCACCCTCACAAGCCCCTCCTCAACAAATCGTTCCACCTCCCGAGGCTTCCTCTCCAGCAAATCCGCCCCAGCGATCTCTCTGTAAAGGGCGCGTGCCATCCCCTCCTTGCGTCTCAAACCCATCAGCAAACACTCTGAGGCGGCCTCTTCCGGGGAAACAGGGGTCATGGGGGGGATGGCGGGGGGATCGGCTTCCATGGATTCCATGTAGCTCTCCGGGCTAACGGAATGGACTGAACGATGGGTGGCGCCATCCTCGCCAGTCCACTTGCCGTGAGCCGAAGCCCCCAGCCCCAGATAATCCCCAAACAACCAGTAGTGATCGTTGTGGCGGCAGGGATAGCCCGGTTTGGCAAAGTTGGATATTTCGTAAGGCAGGTAGCCATGATGAGAGAGAATCGAGCGGGTTTCCTGGAAAAGCTCCAGCTGGATCTCCTCTTCCGGCAGCCTTCGATCCATCTTGCGGACATGAAAGGGGGTGCCAGGCTCAACCGTCAGCTGATAGCAGGAAAGATGCTCCGGTGAAAATTCAAGCGCCCGGAAAAGCTCCCCCTGCCACTGCTCCAAAGTATGACCCGGCGTGCCGAAGATAAGGTCCAGATTGAGATTATCCACCCCCGCCTCCCTGGCAGCAACAATCGCTGCTTGCGCCTTGGCCAAGCGATGGGGGCGCTCCAGCTGCTTCAGGCGATCATCAGAAAAAGCCTGAATCCCCAAGCTAAAGCGATTGATCCCCGCTTCCAGATAACCCGACAGACGTTCCACGGTGACCGATTCGGGATTCGCCTCCAGAGTGATCTCACAGGTAGGAAAAAGATCGAATTGGTCGGAAATGACCTCCAGGATAGTGGCGATTGAGGCGGGTTGAAAAAGGGAAGGGGTGCCACCGCCGATAAAAATTGAGGCCAAGGGACGATCATCTGTGGCCAGCCACTGCCGCCAAGCGCGAATTTCTTTTAGAAGAGAGTGAGTATAGCGTTCTTCCGGAAGGGTATTTTCTACTTGGGAGGCAAAATCGCAGTATGGACACTTATGGGCGCAGAAGGGGAGGTGAAGGTAGAGGGATAGGGGGCGGTTTTTGGGGAGGGGAAAGGTTTTTAAATACAAGATCAAGACCTTGGGGGCTTCGCCCCCAATCCCCCGGGGGGTTGGAAAATCAAGATCAAAGGATGAAAATCAAGATCAAAAGATTAGAAGCAAAATCTAGATCAAAATCCAAACCTTGGGGGAGGGAACTCCCCCAAACCCCTACCTTTTTTTAATAGTATAAAACCATTATTTCGTCAGCAACGCCTTCTTTTGGGCAGCAACCAGCTCCTGAATCCCCTTCTCAGCCAAATCCGTCAAATCATTCAAATCCTTCCGACTAAAAGGAACCCCCTCAGCCGTCCCCTGAATCTCAACAATCCCACCATTCGCCGTCATCACAAAATTCATGTCCGTATCACACGTCGAATCCTCTTCATAATTCAAATCCAAAAGAGGTACCCCACCCAACATGCCACAACTCACCGCACCTAAAAAATCAGTGATCGGCAACTCACCAATCCGACCCTGATCCTGCAACCAACGACAACAATCCATCAACGCCACAAAAGCACCCGTAATCGAAGCCGTCCTGGTCCCCCCATCCGCCTGCAACACATCACAATCAATCCAAATCGTCCGCTTGCCCAACTTCGGCAAATCCGTCACCGAACGCAAAGAACGTCCAATCAAACGCTGAATCTCCAACGTCCGACCACCCTGCTTGCCCCTGGTCGCCTCACGAGATGAACGATCATGGGTCGAACGCGGCAACATGCCATACTCCCCCGTCACCCAACCCCGATCCTGATTACGCATCCAACGGGGCTGACGCTCCTCCACACTCGCCGTACACAACACCCGGGTCCGACCACAGGAAATCAAACACGAACCTTCCGCATGCTCGCTAAAACCACGGGTGATGGTCACCGGGCGCAGTTGATCCGGTGAACGACCGTCAGGTCTCGACATACTGATTTACTCCAGAAAGAAAAAGATAAAAAGAGACGAAAGGAGAAAAAAGGCAGGCAGCTCTGCCGGGTCCAAGAGGAACCCCGGACCCGGCAGAGTGAATTTCAAAAGCTAGACGATACCCTTTTTGGCACCCAGCTGAATGGCATTACTCACCAACTGATGCACACCACCCACGGTATCCATGGGGATGCCGTACATGGGAAGGATCTTGGTAAACTGCGCCTTACAAATCGCACAGATCAGACCCAAAAAGTTGACCCCATTCTTATCCATCACCCGCTTCAAGGCCGTCACCCGAGGCAAAGCCCCCTTGATGCGAATGTCCATCAATTCGTCGGTCAAAATACCGCCACCGCCACCGCAGCAGAAGGTCTTCTCACCGATGGTATCCTCATCCATCTCGACAAATCGATTGGCCGTGGCTTTGATCAACTCCCGGGGAATCATCATCTGGCCACCCGCATGGGGCCCCATCCGGGTCGCCCGGGCCACGTTACAGGAGTCGTGGAAGGTAATGACGTGCTCGTCGTTGGCCTCCTTGTCGAAGACCAAAGCACCCTGTTTGTAAAGATCGTGGGTAAACTCACAGATGTGCTGGGGCACCGGATAGTTGGGATCCAGAAAGTCGAACGGTCCCATCAGGGTGTTCCAAAAGCTGTAAGCCGCACGCCAAGCGTGACCACACTCACCCACCACGATCCGTTTGACCTTCAACTCCCGGGCCTGCTCGGCAATCCGGGAAGCAATGCGACGCTTGTTCTCATAAGAACCGATAAACATGCCAAAGTTGGCAGCTTCAGCGGCATAGGAGCTGATGGTGAAGGAGATGCCGGCTTGATGAAACACCTTGGCATAACCCATCAAAGACATGATGTGGGGCTCAGAGAAAAAGTCCGCCGAAGGAGGCACCAACAAAACATCCGCCCCCTCCTGATCCAGAGGCAAGCGCACTTCGTGGCCGCAATTGTCCAGCATGTCCTCTTCCAGGAACTCCAGGGTTCCCTTCAGAGCAGGCTTGGGAATGCCCAGGTTGTTGCCGATTTCGTGGACCTTGGCGACAATTTCGGTGGTATATTTATGACCCACACCGATGGCATCCATAATCTCCCGAGCCGCCATGGTGACCTCAGCGGTGTCGATGCCGTAAGGACAAAAGACCGAGCAACGCCGACACTGGGAGCATTGGTGGAAATAGGTGAACCACTTGTGCAGGGTCTCTTCGTCAAACTCGGCAGCCCCCACCACACCCGGCAACAGCTTACCAGCCGGGGTAAAGTAGCGCCGATAGACATCCCGCATCAGCTCGGCACGCTGCACCGGCATGTTGTTGGGATCCTGGGTGCCCAGAAAATAGTGGCACTTGTCGGCACAGGCGCCGCATTTGACGCAGATGTCCATGAACACCTGGAGGGACCGATACTTTTTCAGCATCTCCCCCATCTTTTCGATGCCCTTTTCCTGCCAGTTTTCCACACGCTCCCCGGGGAATCCCAGGGGGGCCATGTGCTTGTCTACGGCAGGATAGGGTTTCAGGTGCCCCGTGGTCCCCTCTTTCAGGGGAGGCGTCTCGATGTCTTCCGGTATTTCCGGAACCTCGTAATCAGCCACGTACCGACTCCTCGTTTCAGATCAGTGAAATCCCGGGGGAAGCCGGTAAGGCTCAACCCGAGTGGATCAATCAGGAAAAACTCACGCTGCTCTTTACTTGTCAGCCCAGGGATTGACGTGCCGCTTTTCCCGGGGATTGTCCACCTGATAGCGGGTGGGGGCAAAAAAGATCCCACCAAGATGCATCAGCTTGCTAAAAGGAAAGAGCAGGATCAGCGCAAAAGCCATCAGCAGATGCAGGATGAAAATCCAGTCGCCAGCCATCTGGGGGGAAAAGCTCTGGAAAGGCACCAGAAGATCCACCATGGAGGCCTTCACCGCGACGATGTCCGGGCGGATAAAAAATTTCATCACCAGACCGGTAAAGCCGATGCCCAAAAGCAGCAGCAACCAGCCATAGTCAGCCTTGGAAGAGATGTAGCGCACCCGGTCGATAAAGATCCGGCGCAGCAACAGCACCCCCAGACCACCCATCATGGCCAAACCCGCCAACACCCCCAAAATCTGGATGTGGGCAAACAGAGGGGGGAGGGGATCCACAAAGTAGCGCAGATGGCGGATCGCCACCAAAACCAAGGCCCCGTGGAAGGCTATGGAACCCGCCCAGGCCAGTTTGTCCCCCTTGAAGAGGCTGTTGAAAAGGACCACTTCCAGAAAAAGCCTTCGAATCACCCCAAATCGACTGGTGGGGGCTGGGGTCGTGGCTATCTTGAGGGGTGCGGTGGATCGCAGGTAGGTCGAAATCCGCCACACGAAGCCGATGACAAAAATACCAAGGACGAGGTATGCGAGGACCGTAAGCATGCGGTTTTCCCGTCAGGGCGCGAGTTATCGTTAACGGCGGCGGGAGGTAAGCCCTAACCCGATTGCAGGTGTACAGGACTTCCTTTCTGTTCTGTACAGAAACAGAAAACCGCCTTCACATAGGACGAAAACCGGTTCCTCCCAGGATAGGCAGACTGCATGCCTCCCCTGGGAAAAACCGGTTTCGAATACATCAGACCAGTCTGGCTTCCGGCTCTTCCCAGGCGTGTTGCCTTGGGAAAAAACCGGAAAAAAAAATCAGACGCAGCCAGTCGGCTTGGGGAGGCCAGCAATCTTACAGGCTTGCTTGGCCGGACCGCCGGGATACAGATCGTAGAGATATTTGGTGTTGCCCTTGTCCTTACCAAGCTTTTTACCAATCGCTTTGGTGAGGATGCGGATCATGGGAGCAATTTTGTACTCTTCATAATATTCCCGCAGAAAGTTGACCACTTCCCAGTGGGAAGGAGACATGTCGACATTCTCGGCTTCAGCGAGGTACTCAGCCACTTCCTGGCTCCAGTCACCAAGATTCACAAGATAGCCATCTTCGTCAGTTTCGTAGGTTTGTCCACTCAGTTCAAAACTCGGCATGATTTCGTTCTCCTCTACTTTCCTAAACTAGGTTATATATCCCCGTTCCATCCAGACATATTTGATTGGGCCTGCCCGGGAGCCAAATGAAAAACCCGGACTTGCCACCCGGGAGCTTTGTTATTTTTTGCAAGGCCGGAGCAGGAAAAAAAACCCGAATCCAGAGGCCATGCCAGACCAGACTAACCCCGCACCCCGAAGCGAACATTAGATTATCATGATTTTCGAATAAGGCAACCCTTCTGTCACACCCGATTTGGATTTTCACAGGGCCAAAAACGGGGGGGGTGCCTCACCTTAAAACGCGAAATCGTCACCCAGCCAAAACCGGGGAGAGCACCTGACTGATATTTATATCTCCATGTTGACTTGATTGCAAAGGGCACCCAGAATTGATCGCATAATTTTCTGATGGATCCATTCTGAAGATACCGGTCAGGGCCTCGTCAGCCATGCCCCAAACTCAGGATGACCTTTAGGAAGGAAACGACAAAATCAGGGAAGGAGTAAAGATGATCAACAAACCCAAACACCACGTATTCGTCTGCATGAACACCCGGCCTGAAGGCCACCCCAGGGGCTCCTGTGGCGCAGTGGGGGCCGGTTCCATTCGGGACGCCTTTGCCAATGAAATGGAAAAACGCGCCCTCTTCGAGCAGATCTACCTCACCGGCACCTCCTGCATGGGGCCTTGCGACCAAGGTCCTACCGTCGTGGTCTATCCCGAAGGGGTCTGGTATGGCCGGGTCAAGCCGACGGATATCACTGAAATCGTGGAGCAGCATCTACTGGGTGGAGAACCGGTCGCGCGACTGCGCATCGGCTGAGTTGGCGTGAGCAAACCCGGTTTGGGATCAGGCGGGAAACAGGCGGGCCAGCAGCGATTGGTAAATTTTGGCCAGCCCCCGCAGATCCACAACCGGGCAGCGCTCATTCACCTGATGGATGCCCAAGGCGACCAAACCAAACTCCAGGGTCTCCGGGCAATATTGCGAGATAAAACGCGCATCCGATGTCCCGCCACCCGTGGAAAGCGCCGGTGGATGGCCGGTCGCCTCGGCAATCGCCCCCTGCAACGCTGGCAGCAAACTCTCCCCCCGGGTGCGAAACGGCAATCCCGAAAGGGTGGTGTTCAACTCATAATCCACCCCGGAGCGATCCAAAACCCCACGAATGATCGTCTCCAACCCTTCCGGCGTCTGTTCGGTGTTAAACCGCACATTGAAGGTGGCACGTATCTGCCCCGGAATCACATTGCTCAGCCCCCCCGAGGTCAAGCCCGTAAACTGAAAGCTCGACGGCTGAAAATCGGCATTCCCTGCATCCAAAACAGTCTCAGCCAGCTGCCCCAGGGGTCCAAAAGCGCGATGAATGGGATTATCCGCCAGGTGGGGATAGGCTACATGGCCCTGCACTCCCCGGATCACGATCTCGCCGTTCAATGAGCCCCGGCGGCCATTTTTGATCACATCTCCCAGACGCTGGCTACAGGTAGGCTCCCCCACCAGACAGTAGTCCAGCCGCTCCCCCTTCTCCTTCAGCCAATCGAGAACCCGCCGGGTGCCATCAACGGCATCCCCCTCCTCATCGCCAGTGATCAAAAAAGAGAGGCTCCCCCGCTGGGTAAAATCGGGCTGCCGGGCGAGAAACCCTTCCACACCGGCCACCATGGCGGCCAGCCCCCCCTTCATATCGCTGATACCCCGGGCGATAATCTCCCCCTCCCGAATCTCACCACCGAAGGGATCCACCTGCCAAGCGTCCAAATCCCCGGAAGGCACCACATCGGTGTGACCCGCGAAGCAGAGGTTGGGACCGACATCCCCCAGGCGGGCATAAAAATTATCCACCTCGCCAAAGCGCAAGGGGTGCACCTTAAATCCCAACGCCTGAAGACGTGCCACCACGATCCCCTGGCAGCCGTGATCAGCCGGGGTGACAGAAGCCACCCGGACCAACTCCAGGGCCAAATCCAGGGGATCGTGGGCCATCTAAAATTCCCGCAGCAGTTCGTTGATGGCGGTTTTGGAGCGGGTACGGGCGTCCACGGTCTTCACGATCACGGCACAGTAGAGATTGGGACCGGGAGAGCCGTCGGGGAGGGGTTTGCCGGGCAGGGTTCCGGGCACCACCACCGAATAGGGAGGCACATATCCCCGATGAATCAAGCCCGTTGTGCGATCAACGATGGGGGTGGAGGCCCCGAGATAAACCCCCATGGAGAGCACCGAACCCTCACCGACGATCACCCCTTCGGCCACCTCGGAGCGGGCGCCGATGAAGCAGTTGTCTTCGATAATCACCGGATTGGCTTGCAGTGGCTCCAGCACCCCGCCAATACCTGCGCCGCCGGAGATGTGGTTGTTTTTACCGATCTGGGCACAGGAGCCCACCGTGGCCCAGGTGTCGATCATGGAACCGGAATCCACATAAGCGCCGATGTTGGCATAGGAGGGCATGAGCACCACACCCGGGGCGATATAGACCCCCTTGCGCACGGTGGCGGTAGGCACCACCCGAAAGCCCCCCTGGCGAAAGCGGGCTTCGTCCCAGCCGCTGAATTTCAGGGGCACCTTGTCAAAATGGGGGGCTCCGCCACCGGGAATCACGACATTGTCGTGGAGCTTGAAAAAGAGCAAAACCGCTTTTTTAACCCACTGGTTCACCACCCAGCCGTGGGTAGCATCGGCGTGGTCGGGATTTTTTTCCGCCACCCGCAGTGCACCGGAATCCATCCCTTCGATGGCTTCCAGCACGGCATCCCGCACAGCGCCTTGGGTCTGGGGGTTGTAGTCGGCCCGGTTTTCCCAGGCTTGTTCGATGGTGGTTTGCAGTTCAGACATCCGTTTTCCTTAAACTCCCTGTAATACGTGTCTCTTCATCCGGCAGCGCTCTGTCCATTACAGGGAGCCCTGACTTGGTTAAAGAGGGTTCGAAGCCAGTTTTTTTTAAGAGGACTGGCCTATTGAAAAAAATGTTTAAATCCAACGATCGAAGAACAATTTCCAGCACCAAACTCCGTCATAACGCCTGGAATGCTCTCCTCTCAGCCGCTCATCTCCCGGGCCAGGCGGGCAATGCGCTCCATCGCCTGACGGTTTTCATCGAGAGTCGCCACCAACGCCACCCGGATGAAGGGATCTCCGGGATTTTCCCCGGGGGCACATCCGGGGCAGCCCTTGACCGCCGGGCGGCCCAGATAACCACCGGGCAGCACCCGCACACGGTATTGCTCGAACAACTGCCGGGCAAAAGCCTCTCCCCCCCCCGGCACTTTAAGCCAGAGATAAAAACCGGCATCGGGACGCATCACCGGCAATACCGGAGAGAGAATTTCCAGAGCTGTTGCCAATTTTTCCCGGTAGAGCGCCCGGTTTTGTTCCACATGGCTCTCATCGGCCCAGGCGGCGACGGCGGCCTGCTGTATGAAGGGAGGGGTGGCGCAGCCGGTATAGGTGCGCAAACGAAAATAATCGGCCAGCACCCCGGCATCCCCCGCCACAAAACCGCTGCGAGCCCCCGGCATGTTGGAGCGTTTGGAGAGGGAGTTGAAGGCCAGGCAGCGGCTGAAATCAACCCGCCCCAAACCATAAGCGGCTTCCAGAATGCCTGGCGGGGGTTGCTCATCCCAAATTTCGGAATAGCACTCATCCGAGGCGAGAATAAAATCGTGCCGCTCGGCCAGGGCAATCAACCTTTGCAGCTGCTCCAGGGAGTAGACTGAGCCCGTGGGGTTGGAAGGGGTGCACAGATAGGCGATCCGGGTGCGACCAAGCAGCTCCTCCGGGAGGGATTCATAGTCGGGGAGGAAGTGGTTTTCAGCGGTGGCCTCTACCAGTACCGGTTCGGCCCCGGCCATGTGGGCCGCCCCTTCATAGATCTGATAAAAAGGATTGGGCATCAGCACGACAGGGGGGGGGGCCTCATTCCCCTCCCTTCCCACCACCGCCTGGGTAATGGAAAAAAGCGCCTCTCGGGTACCGTTGACCGGCAACAGATGCCGCTCCACATCCAGATGGCCTTCCGGCAGTTGATAGCGCCTCTCGATCCATGCCGCCACCCCCTGCCGCAGGGGCAACCCCCCCCGGGTGGAGGGATAGTGGGCGAGACCGTCCAGGGCCTGGGTCAGCGCTTCCCGGATAAAGGGGGCCACCGGGTGACGGGGTTCACCGATGGCGATATCGATGGGACCATATTCACCACGGGGCTCAACACCTTTGAGGAGTTTGCCCAATTTTTCGAAAGGGTAGGGGTGCAAACGCTTCAGACGTGGGTTCATGGTGTTTTTGAGCCGACAGTCACATCCCCACCCTTCTGGGCCACATCGATTCCCTCGTTGGCAGCCTTGAAGGTTCTGTCGTGGGCTTGATTGGGGTCAAAAATATTGCCTCTGAGCCACCCCACCAGATCCCGCCAGATCCGTCGCTGCTCCCCTCTGGATGGCATAATTCCTGCGTAGCTCAGTTCAATGGTGATAATGGGAATTTGTTCCTGAACACCCGCAAAACGCCCCAGGGAACCGGGGTAGGTGCCCATCAGATCCAGATGCAAATGGCCCAGTTTTTTCGGTGGTTTGGGCCGATGGCCGTCAAAGTCCAGGAGCCCCAGGGGAGCATGTATCGAGATGATGACATGGGGCTTGAAGCGCACGATCTCTTCAGCCAGCCATCGGGACTCAGGCTCACTCAAAGGGGCTTGACCGGGATAGCGGCGGGGATCTCGGCCCGTACGGCGGACCCAATAGTCCCGGGACTCTTCCAACCAGTTGAAGGTGGGAAAGTTGCGGTTGAGATCCACCCCGTTGGCATTCATGCGTTGGGATCTTTTTTGCAACAGGCCGTCGGGATTGACCAGGGGTAAAACCCGCCAATGAAACAGACCGGAATGATAACGGTCCAATGTTTGCATCCATTTAAAGGCAATACTGACCGAGGAGTATTCATCACCGTGGATTCCCCCCAATACCATCACCCGGGCCTGGGGTTCACGGTTGGAAAGCGGCGGATACTCTTTCAGGGCCAGCGCCAGACCATTGACGGATTGATAACCGGTCGGGCGCAGATCGGCAGCATGACAGCTCTCGGGAGAGACACTTCCCAGCTTACGACCGATCTTTTGGCAGAGTGCCTGAACCGACCCCTCTCCCGTAACCGGGGAAATGGGAAGGGTCACGCTCCTGCCGGAAAATTTTTGGCCGGAATCGGTTTTTTTGACGGTTTGGGGACTGGCATTGGCCAGAGTCGCCTTTTCCACCATATCCCGAACCCCCTCCGTGGTGATGACGGAGGTATCGTGAACAGAACGGGAGGGACCAGCCCAGGAGGCATCCGTCCCAACAAATACGCTAACTGCAAGCAGCGTAAGGAAAATATAACGCTTGATGGAAAGGGTCTTACTGAAAAACCCTTCCGGGTGGGATCGGTTCATGTGGCTCCCGCCTCTGGGTGAAAAGGGATTCATTTTTGGGATCAGTGTGATATGATCGCCCTTTCTACGGCACTCGGGAAAAACAAGTCAAACAGATAACTGCGTCACCCCCCCCTGCGGGAACAGAATCCTCTACGTGAAGGACGGTGTTGTGCAGGGTTTGGAAATTCGAGATGGAATGACTTTTTTGGGGAACCTTCCCCAACGCCACCCGCTCCAAACCCGGGTGACACAAAACAACGCCGATTTGACACAGTCGGCCCCGGATTCGTCAAGTGGTGACTCTACGGGCGCAAAAAAAATGAAAAGACGAGACTTCATAAAAGCAATCGGATTGGGGGTGGCAGGAAATTGCCTCACCACTCCGGCCTTTGCAGGATACTCCAGGCGGCCTCCGGTCATCGCACCCAAGCCCCGGAACGAACAGGTATCCACATACTTGCGTAAAATGCGGGAATTCGACCGGGATCACTCCACCGACGTTTTTCTCAGTCAGAAAAAATTCCGCATTCTTACCTCCACCAAACGGCGGCTGGAAAAAATCCAGTCTACCATCGGTCACGCCAATTTTCATCTCCTCGATTTTGACGATGCCCTGAAGGCAGCCAACCGCTTTTCCGATGTCGGCTCCTTTCTGCCGGAAGAGTTGGATCTCCTGGAGATGGTTTTTTACGAATCAGCCACTGAATATGGCTTCTATGGCGAAAAACCGATCAAAAATCTAACCGACCGAATCCCCAAGCGGGAAGTGGTCAAAATCCCCGGATCAGGCAATTTTCTCTACAAAGGGCTGCCTTTACGCACCTATTATTCCGTCAAAAAAGAGCTGGGTGACAAGATCGTTCTCACCTCCGGTGTACGGGGAGTCTCCAAGCAGTTCATGCTCTTTTTGCGAAAAACCTACGAAAGCGGCGGCAATCTCTCCCGCGCCTCCCGCTCTCTGGCTCCCCCAGGCTATTCGTTCCACGGCATCAGCGACTTTGACGTGGGCCAAAAGGGCTTTGGGGCTGCCAACTTTACCTCACGCTTTATCACCACAGACGTCTATAAGCGCTTGGTGGAGCTGGGCTATCTGCAACTACGCTATCCCCGGGACAACCTCCTTGGGGTCCGCTTTGAGCCCTGGCATATCAAGGTCAACACCTAAGCTTCGTTCAATTCGAAATCCACTCCCGGCGCCAGCCTTACCCAAAGCGCCGGGAGTGATTTCAGTTGAGCGGCCCGCCCCTCTGACACTCTACTAAAGCACCCCTCTACCCCACCTTCCCAGCCATAACCGATTCCACTGATCTGCCCCAAGTTAACCCCACCCCAATGGCTTGTCTTGCCATCGTCCGTGTCTAGAATATAGTCGTTCCTTTTGGGAATGTTTTGGGGATGGCACATCGTATAGCAGTTCTATCTCAAAATTGGACACTCTTCCCTGACTCGTCATCCCCGCGAAGGCGGGGATCCAGGGGACGATCCGCTCAAGCCGGGAAAGGGCAAGCCCGTCATCCCCGCGAAGGCGGGGATCCAGGGGACGATCCGCTCAAACCGGGAAAGGGCAAGCCCGTCATCCCCGCGAAGGCGGGGATCCAGGGAGTTGATGGTTGCCCTCAAGGAAAAACCAAATCTTCAAGAAAGGCCGGTATTTTGCTGAAAGTGATGCAAGATTTGGAAAGGTTTGCGCCAAACTCCCTGGATTCCCGCATTCGCGAGAATGACGACAAAAATGCAATGGCATATGTCCAATTCTTGATTTGAATGGCTATAGTCTCTTTGACAATAAAACCAAGACCTTGGGGCTGCGCCCCAAACCCGCTGGAGTTGGTAAGGCAAAATCAAAAGATAAGATCAAAAGATAAACCGTGGGCTCTGCCCACACCCGGTAGGGGGATAATCCCCCTACACCCCTAATAGTAAAATCAAAAGCAAAAGATGCATATATCTGATCCACGCATTTTCCAACCCAAAAGCCATCCCTGTGAATAGCATCACTGCCTGGATCGGCCTGGGAGCTAACCTGGGAAAACCCCAAAAAACCCTCACCAACGCTCTCAAAGCCCTCAACAACACCCCCAACATTCAACTCCGCCAATACTCCAACCTCTATCGCAGCGAACCCGTGGGAAGCCCCAAGGGAGTACCCTGGTATCTCAACGGCGTCTGCCAGATCGAAACCACCATCGATCCCCACGATCTACTGAATATATTGCAAAAAATCGAAGCCAGCCAAGGACGTGACCGCACCAGGGAAACGCGCTGGGGAGCCCGCACCCTGGATCTGGATCTGCTGCTCTATGGCAACCACATCATTGATACACCCACCCTCATCATACCCCACCCCCGATGGCACCTGCGCCGCTTCGTACTCCACCCCCTGGCAGAGCTGGCCCCTGAGCTGATTCACCCCCTGCTGGGTAAAAGTGTTGACACCCTTTGCGCAAGTGTCGATGATCCCTCCCGGGTAATCCGGCTGCCGAAGTGGAATCCGACCCTGTTTTAAAAGGGCGGATATCTGAATCCTTCCAGGCCATAGCTTGCCCAACACAATCACCCTTTTGCCTGGATCGACCCCAATGCTGGTGGGCCGGGACAATCCCATAACCCTGACGGGAAACCTCTCCCCGATGGATTCTGCCGGAATCGATTTTTGGTTCCCGGGAAGCCCTGCGCCCGCCAAAACCGAAGGAAATCCGACATGACCCGGCGGGTCACCCTACCTGATTTGATCGCCATGAAGGGGGAACGGAAGATTGTTTCCGTGACCGCTTACGACTTTTCCTTTGCCCGTCTTTTGGACCGGGCCAATATAGATATATTGCTGGTGGGAGACTCCCTGGGCATGGTCATTCAGGGCCACGACACCACCTTGCCGGTCACCCTGGATGAGATGATCTATCACACCCGTGCAGTGGCTCGAGGGGCAGAGCGGGCGTTGGTGGTGTGCGACCTGCCCTTTGGTGATTATCAATCCAGCCCTGAAGCCGCCATGGCCAGTTCAGCCCGGGCGATGAAGGAGGGGGCTTGTCACGCCGTCAAGCTCGAAGGGGGAGAGCACATGGCGGAAACCATTCGCTTTCTCACCACCCGGGGAATACCCGTCATGGGCCATGTAGGCCTCACCCCCCAATCAGTCCACGCCTTTGGAGGATTTCGAATGCAGGGGCGGGGAGAGGCTGGGGAGCAGGTGATGGCCGATGCTTTGGCTGTGGCCGAAGCGGGAGCGGGGCTGCTGATTCTGGAGGGCATTCCAGCCCCCCTCGCGACTCATATCACCCAAAGAGTCCACATCCCCACCATCGGCATCGGCGCTGGTCCCGATTGTGATGGCCAGGTCTTGGTCCTCTACGATCTCCTGGGCCTTTTTGAGGGAGTCGCGCCCAAATTTGTCAAGCATTACCTGGAGGGAGGCAGCCTGGTGGGGGAGGCGGTCAATCGCTTTGCCGAAGAGGTGAGGGAGGGGCGGTTTCCTGGTCCGGAGCACACATCCTCCTGATGAAGAAACGTCTATGGGGGACGTGAAAAAGGCTGACCGGCAGGACTGGAAAGAGTCTGCCAACGATCCGATCTGGATGCACCAGGATGGAATCGATATGAAATTTTTTGAAAAACAGCACGACCTCTCCCTCTGGGTGGATCGCTGCCGGGGTGCTTCTGAGAGTGTCGGTTTTGTCCCCACCATGGGAGGGCTCCATGAAGGACACCTGAGCCTGATCCGGGCGGCCAAAGAAAAGTGTGACCGGGTGGTGGCGTCGATCTTCGTCAACCCCACCCAGTTTGGTCCGGGGGAAGATTTCGAACGCTATCCCAGGGAGTTGCAGCAAGATCGGGAATTGCTTGCCGGGGCTGGATGTGATGGACTCTTCTATCCCACGGTGGAAGAAATCTATCCCCAGGGGCATCAAACCCGGGTATCGGTGGAGCCTTTGGGGTCTCAGTTGTGCGGCGCTTTTCGACCCGGCCATTTTGAAGGTGTGGCGACGGTGGTGACTGTTTTGTTGAATCTTGTGCGTCCCCATCGTATCTTTCTTGGCCTGAAGGACTACCAGCAATTTATCCTGCTACGCCAGATGGTCGGGGATTTGGGGCTGGGAGTGGTGGTGGAAGGGGTGTCGACGGTGCGGGAAGCCGACGGTTTGGCCCTCTCCAGTCGCAACCGCTATCTCGATCGGGAAGGTCGGGAACGGGCCTTGGGGCTTTATCGGGCCATGGAGGCTGTCAGTGAAGCCTGGCAGGGGGGAGAACGCAATCCTGAGGCCCTGGAAGGGGTTGGTCGTCAGGTTTTGGTTGCATCGGGAATTGATCGCATTGATTATGTAGCGGTGCGAGACTCCCGGACGCTGGGGCCCTGGAATCTGGACAGCACATCACCACAGCTACTGATCGCAGCCTTTGTGGATGGCGTACGCCTCATCGACAACCGGCTGTTAACTTCGTGAAGTGAATGGAGAAAAATTGGGCAGATGGACCTCAATCTGTTAAAATGCAAAATTCATCGAGCGACAGTCTCCGAAGTCCAACTGGACTACGAGGGATCCTGCGCCATCGATGAGGCTTTGATGGAAGCAGCTGGACTCCACGAATATGAACAGGTGCATCTCTGGAACATCAACAACGGAGAGCGATTCACCACCTACGTCATTCGCGGAGAGCGCGACAGTGGCATGATCTCCGTCAATGGAGCTGCCGCTCACAAAGCCAACCAGGGGGATCTGTTGATCATCGCCGCCTTTGCCCGCATGAGTGAGGCCGAGGCCGAGGTATTCGCCCCAAAACTGGTATATGTGGATGGGGCCAACCGGATTGTCCGGATCGGCCACGCCATTCCGGCACAAGCAGCCTGACCCGAACACCGTTGGGACCATGAGCGCTCGCCGCTTTCGACCGTCATCCAATCTGGATTTTTCCGACCGTTCCGGTGGTCGCTTTATGCGCTCCCGGTGGAAATTTCTGCCTGTCATTCTGGTTCTGCTGGCGCTGGTCACAGTTGGGGTCAGAGGATGTGGTGGCGATGATGAAGAGGCCATGGAAACGATCACCCCTGGTGAAAGTGACACAGCCGCAAAGCCGACCCTGCGTTACGAGCGCCTGATTCCACCCAAACAGTGAAGCTCCCAATCCACTCCCGGGCCGCTCCACGCCATTTGATCTCCAACGGCCCAACCCGGCCCACACCCGTGGTTTCACACCCAGGTGTGCCAAGGGTAAAGAATCGTGGCCCTTCAAAGGCAGGCGATCCATCCCCCCTGCCAGCCGCCACCCCCTCCTTGCCGCCTGATTTGACGGCCCAAAGAGATAAAGGGCGGCCAGATAACCCTGGACCTTCCCTATCTCTCCTGGCTTTGTCGGCTTGCCTGCTGCTCGCGGTCCTGACCCCCCCTTCGGCCCGTGCCGGGGCGGACTTCCCGACAGCGAATCCCATCTTTACCAGCCAGCAAGCTGATCACCCGGCGATGGCGATGGGGGCCCCCCATCTCCACGAACCGCTTCCCCTGCTGGCTTTTGCCCAATCCACTCCCAGCACCAACAGCGGCCCGCGACGCACTCCCCCGGAGACTCTTACCGGTGAGCTGAAGATCGACCGCCAGATTTCCACCCTACCCATCGACCCAAAAACCGATCTTTCCAAGGCACCCGACGAGGTGGATTTTTTTCCAGATCTGAAGGATCCAGCCTTCGATCCGGCCCTCAAATCCCCCCCCACCACCCCTCTGAAAAGAGCAACCCCCTCCGGACCACGGCAAAAGGGGCTCCCTACCGCCACTTCTGATTCAGCCAAACCTTCCCTGGAGAGCCCGGCCACCCCGGAGCCCAGGAAGTTTGATCAGCTGTTTCCCCGGGACAAAAATGCCAACGCACCTCCCAATGACTCGATGCTGCCCCATCGCCAGGAAAAGGGAGAGCCAGCCGGAGCCAGCCAGCCGGAGATGAAACCGGAGAGCGCCTCTCCAGAGGTTGAACAAGCCGCCAACGCCCCCCACGAACCCCTGCCCGCCACCCTTCAGGATGCCACCATTGAAGAGGAGTCCCTGTCTGGACGCCAGGAGGGAAGAGGGGAGGGGAGAGATTGGAGACACCTGACCCCGGAGGCGGTCTCCGTCATCTTGAAAACAGGCTCTCCCGGATTGGCCCAACACCTGGCAGAACGCGCTCTGGCGATTGGTGGCGCCCCATTGACCGCAGCCAGATGGTTGCAGATCCAAGCGGAAGCCCATCTCCAGTTGGGGGAGTTTGAGGCGGCGCAAAAAATTATCGCCGGCCTGCTGGATGGGGAGGTGAGCGACCCTTACCCGTTGATATTGCTTCTGGCGGATGCCCGAATGGGGGTGGGACGTTATGCCCAGGCCCGGAGCCACTATTCGGAATTTCTCATGGGTCGCCCCCACCATCCCCACCGCTTCCGCGCCCAACGGGGAGTCGGCCTGGCTGCGCTGAAGCTCGGTCGCCTGCGGGAGGCGGAGCTGCATTTAAACCTCTACGCCGAGGAGGAAAACCGCCCCTCTCCCGATCCCCTGCTGATTTTGGGACAGGCCGAGCTGGCCCGGGCCAAGGGGCTCCCTGATGAGGCTCAGGCCTATTGGGAAGCGCTCCTGGGGCTGGCTGAGGCGCCTGCAACGGGTTTGGGCATACCGGAAACCACCCTGGCACCTCTGGTGGAGTGGCTCCTCGCAGAAAAGCGCTGGGGGAGGGGGGTGATGTTGGTGGAGCGGGCCATTCGCCAGTGGGGAAGCTCCCCGCAACGACTGACCCGACATGCCGATCTCCACCAGCCCAATCGTCTGGTAACAGCCCCGGCAGGGGGATGCGAAACAGGGACGGAGGCGGTGTGGCAGCGCCGCCAAGCCATCGCCACACTGCTGGATCAGTGGAAAGAACCCCTGGAGCGGGATGCCCAGCTGGAGCAACTCCTCCATCAGGAACTGGCCAACCCCTTGGGATTGCTACTGGAAGGGGGGCTGCTCAACCCGGACATTTTGGGTCTGCCGGAACCATTGCCCCCCAGCGTGCGCCTGCTCTACGCCAAAGCCTGGCACCAGATCGGACGGCTCCCCCAAATGCGGGAGATGCTCTGGGGGTTGAGCGGAGCCCAGGCCCAGGGGCTACGGTTGATACTCCTGGGAGAAGGCTCAGGGGGGCCCGGGGAGAGCCTGGAAGGGGTGCTGGGGGAGCTCTCCCGGTGGTTTCCCAAAGAGGTGGATGGGGCTTGGCAGGAAGAGCTGACCGAGATGGCCATGACCGCCCTCATGCGCTTTTTTGATCGCCGCGATGAAGCCTCTGTCCAGACTCTACGGCGCTTTTTAACGGAAAGGGATCCCCCACTGGCGGTGCTGCGGGCCTTCGCCTGGCTCGACGCCAGCTCTCTGGAACGCAAAAAAAATCTGCATGGGGCGCTGGCGGGCTATCTCTCCCTCGCCTATGAGCCGATGCCGAAGGAAATGACCGAAATGGATCGCTACCTGCCCATGGATCCCCGATTGGCAGCGGCACGGGTTTTGGTGGCGTTGGGGCTGGTGCGGGAGGCGGAGATTTTACGCTTGGAGGTTGGGGGAGAGCCGCCCCTTTAAGTTGGAGCCAATCATACCAAGCCTGGTTCAGCTAGGTGAATTAATCAAAAAAACCTTTTTGCCACAGAGGAAAAAGAGGACACAGAGAAAACAAAAAAACGATCGAAGTGCAAAACCTGCTTTTTATAGCCATTCAAATCAAGAATTGGACATATACCGTTGCATTTTTCCGTCATTCTCGCGAATGCGGGAATCCAGGGAGTCTGGCGCAAACCTTTCCAAATCTTGCATCACTTTCAGCAAAATACCGGCCTTTCTTGAAGATTTGGTTTTTCCTTGGGGGCAATCATCAGCTCTCTGGATCCCCGCCTTCGC
Organism: Magnetococcales bacterium; assembly: GCA_015232395.1. NCBI lineage: Bacteria > Pseudomonadati > Pseudomonadota > Magnetococcia > Magnetococcales > Magnetococcales bacterium. The sequence continues at coordinate 151,910 of JADFZT010000001.1, forward strand.
GGGGATGACGCGTCAGGGAAGAGTGTCCAATTTTGAGATAGAACTGCTATACAATTCATATCTATTTCCTTGTTGTGTTTTTTTTCTCTGTGCGCTCTTTTTCCTCTGTGGCAAACTTTCGGTTTTGACGCGCAAAATATCAGCAGAAACAACAATTTCCACGGACAAACCCAAAGCCAACGGATTGAAGTGGAATGGGTATCAAAAAATCAGCCGCCCTTTTTCTTCTCTTTGTTTTTCCGCGCCATTTCAGCTTTGGCGATCCTGGCCTCTGCAGAACCCTTGGGGAAATGCTCAATGGCCTGGCGATAATGCCAAATCGAGGTCGGATCCTGCATCATCAAGCCATAATAGCGGGCCAACGCCAGATGACTCTGCCCCATCCGCTCCTGCTTGCCCTCCACCAAACCCAACAGATAAAAAGCCCGGGCCTCGGTGGGATGATCGCTGATTAAACGCCGCAACAGACGACCGGAGGTCTCATAGTCCCCCTGCTGGCTCCAGGTAAAAGCCAACCGGTAGATCAGATCAGGCTCCTTGGGCTTCAACGCCAACGCCGCCTCAAAGTCCGCTCCGGCGGCTGCCAAACGACCCTGCTCCAGACGCACCAGGCCCCGCTCCCGCAATAGATAGGGATCCGCCCCCTTCAGAGCGATCAATTCATCAAACAGCGCCACAGCCTCTTCCAGGTGGCCGGAATAAAATTGCGCCAGGGCCAAACCGTAGCGGTTGGCAAAGGTTTGAGCCGCATCCGGCTCGCTCTCCTGATCCAGCGCCCCCTTTTGATCCAGGCGCTTCTGAAAAAGAGCCACCGCCGCCCCCGGATCAGCCCCACCACCCGCAATCAATTTGGCGCGCACCCGCAAAAAGGATTCTCGCTCCGCCTCCGAGATCGGTTTTTGAATGGATGGCAGGGATTCCGCCTGGGCCCGGGCTTCGCTCAAACGATGGGAGGTGACCGGATGGCTCATGAGATAGGGGGCCGGGAGACTGGTCATACGCTGATCCCGGGCGACCCGTTCCAAAAAATCAGCCATTCCCCGGGGGTCAAAACCGGTGCGAATGAGATAGTGAATCGCCAAACGATCAGCTTGCATCTCCTTCTGCCGCAACAGCCCCAGCATCGACGCCTGAATGGCCGCACTGCCACCGGTCACCGCCGCTTGGGCCAGGTCACTGTTGCCGGTGGCGATCCCAGCCGTCACCCCAAGAGCCGTTAAAATCATCGCCCGGATGGAGGCGCTCTCGGCTGCTGATTTCAACTGGGCGTGATGACCCGCCACCAAATGGGCTATTTCATGGGCCATCACGGCGGCCACTTCCGTTTGGTCCTCCGCCTGCAGCAGCAAACCGCTGTTAAAAACAATGTGGCGGTTGGGCAGGGCCATGGCGTTGAGGTCTGACTTCAAGATGACATGAAAATGGACATCCTCCGGGTCCAGCCCCGCCCGTTGCGTCAAAGGTTTGCCAAGGGTATCCAAAAAATCGCTGGTTTCCGGATCAGAGATCAGGCGCAGACTCTTTTTTTCCCGACCTGCCGCAGAACCACTCCCCATCAAGAAGAGCACGATCAGCACAGCCACCATCAAGGGGGAAGATCCCACCCGAATTTTCCCCACCCGACGGGGCAGGGGCCTCACGGAAGAGGAAGGCATGTTTTTTGCATTTCTATACCACATCTATTGGGACTCTCTATTGGGCTACCCCCAAGCTGGATCAAAGGCGCCCCTTTTTTTGGGGAAATCAGCCCGACCGTTTGCACCAGAGTAGCCGATTTTGCACAATTAATCGATCCTTCCCCAATAGACTGCTGCCAATCCAGCCATGGGAGGGCTTGGGAATATTCATTTTGAATGCTGATTCCGGATGCTGGATCAAGCGCCTGGATCAAGACCCTGGACCAAGATATCCATTGAGCGGCGGACCTCTGGTCTACCCTTTAGCTGAAAGCGCCCCTGAGCTTGGCAAAGATTTGAGACCAAGCCCCTGGAAAGGTAACCTGAAACAATGAACCGCTTCCAACGACTGGTGGATCTGCGGCAGATCAAGGAAGAGGTGGCCGCTGCCGGGCTTTCCAAAGCCATCGGCCTGATGGATCAGATCCAAAAGACGATCCGGGAGCTGGACCAGGAGACCGAATCGGCGCGCCAAACCGCCCAGAACAATTTTGGTCCCCAGGAAGATCGACTACCGCCGGAGATGGTGGAAAACTTTATCAAAGGCCAAAAATGGCGGCGTGAAAAGCTACTGGCGGCCCTGGAGCAGGCCAAAAAAGAGCGCGCTGTGGCCCAAGAGCAGTGGAAAGCGGCTCGGGTGGCTCTGAAGCAATCTGAAAAACTGGCAGAAATAGATGATAAACGGCGTCTCCTGGCAGAACGCAAACAGGAGGCCCTGGAGATGGATATGGCGGGCATTCTCCGTCACCAACGAAACGCTTGATCAGGAGTTCCTACCTTGAAGGCGAAATGGCTCACCGTTTGGATGGCGGCACTGGTCATCCTGTTGTCCCACCCCTTTCCGGCCTGGTCTGCCGATAATAATAACGAGACCGTCGTCCTGCCCAGGGATCCCCTGAAGCTGCTCAACGCCCTGGAAAAGCGCCGGATCGATCTGGATGATCGGGAAAAATGGCTGGATGTGCGCCAGAAGGAGATGGAACGGCTGGAAAAAAAGCTGGCCGAACGCCTGGCCGCTCTGGAAACCCTGCGCGAGGCGATTCAGAAGGATCTGACCGCCGAAAAATCGGTGGATGACACCAATATTGCCCGGCTGGCGAAAATCTATTCCGGCATGAAGGCCAAAGCTGCTGCTGCCGGTTTGGAAACTATGGATACCGATACCGCTGTCCGTGTGCTCAAGGTCATGCGGGAAAAAACGGCGGCGAAAGTATTGGGCAAGATGAAAACCCGCAATGCGGTACGCCTCTCCAAGGAGCTGGGCATTCCCCTCTCCGAGCGCCGAGGCCGCTGAACCGAAAACGCGACACGCTGGAATACGCTCTCCCTCCCCTTCCCCCGGGAAGGGAGAGGATTCTGATCCAAGGCAACTCTCCCTATCCTTACCCCTGTAGCTGCTGCACCCACCATCTCCTGGCCCGACACCACTCCCCATCAACGGCTACAGCCCCCATACCCCAACCCTTTTCCAGGCAGCACACACTTTTCCTCCCCTGGATTTCCGCTTTCCCGGGAATGACGCCTCAAGGGAGGGCCGCCATGCCTTGCTTATCAGTTGGAATGGCCATATACGCCAAACCTGCCCCCCTCTCCCTGATAAATTTTCCATGTTTTTCGTAAATATCGTTAAAAACATTCAAGCCCCCCCCAAACCCCACCGATAAGATATTCAAGATCACGGAGCGGGCTGGTAGCAAAGAGAAAAACAGACCACCCCACCAGTCATTGATCAACCATCGGGAGAGGGATTATTCCCGGAAAAGGAGTTCCGAAGAATGGCTTTTCCAAAGAATATTCGCGCAGGACCATAGAAAGCCAACTCCGGCGAAACGCAAACACAGCACACTCGGATAACCAAGCATTCCAGGCCTGACCGAAAGGGTTCAGTCACCCGATCTTTGCCTGAATGGTGTAGAACCATCCGAACAGACGCACCACCCAACGGCCTCTCCCGGCAGGCCCCTCCGGTTCCCTTTGGGTCCGGAAACCCCGGCAGAGCCCATGAAAGTGGTAGAGGATCCGATAATTCTGGAACCTCACAGGTCAAGTGCATCTTGAGTTCGCCACAACACAGGTTGATCTTTTCAGACAAAAAGAGATGAAACAGAAACGGGAACGGCCCTACGGAAAAGCTGCGCCTGATGCACAATAAAAGATTTTTTCTGGGGCTCGACAGATAACTTTCAGGATTTGACCTATAAGGAGAACGTCCAGCAACAGACAAACGAAATACATGGAAAAGGGTTGGGTTTCCCGGCAATCACACAGCCCAATGTATCCACGGAAGGCTATCTTTCTTAAAAGAAGAACACCCCCATGGATCCCGGAACAAGCGCTCACTGAACCGTTAAAAGATGCACCGAAAATTTTAAAAATAAGCGCTTAAGTTCAAGTGTCACAAGCCGAAAAGAACAGCAAGGCCACCGACAAGGCATAAGGAAAATGCGAATCAATCGGCAAGGGCCTCGGACAAAGACATCACACCATGGGACACTAAAGAAAAGAGAACGTTTTCCCGAAGTAAAGTACCAGATCTGGGTTAGGGTTGGCCCGATAAAAAATGAACAACCCACCTCCAACCAAGGACGGAAATTACAAGCGAAATAAAACAGGAAGAATCGCTTAGGAGGCGTAAATATCATGGGATTTGCCATCAACACGAATGTTGCTTCACTGAATGCGCAGAGAAATCTATCGCGTTCAACCAGTGCGCTCGGCACCACTTTTGAGCGTCTCTCTTCAGGTCTCAGAATCAATTCCGCCAAGGACGATGCAGCGGGGCTATCCATCTCCACCCGGATGACCGCCCAGATTCGCGGTATCAACCAGGCAGTGCGTAACGCCAATGACGGTATTTCGCTGCTGCAGGTTGCGGAAGGTGCTCTGGACGAAACCACCAACTCCCTGCAACGCATTCGGGAACTGGCTGTTCAGGCTGCCAACGGCACCCTGGTCTCCAGCGACCGTGAAGATCTGCAGAATGAGGTGGAACAGCTGATTCATGAGATTCAGCGGGTTGCCCACACCACCGAGTTCAACGATCAACAGCTGCTCTGGGGTAGTTTTTCCGCTGGCAAACAGTTCCACGTCGGTGCTGATGCCAACCAGACCATCCAGGTTTCCATCCAAGCCGCTGGTGCCGATGCTCTGGGTCTGGCCCAGGTCTCGACCAACGGTACGGTCAGCACCAACCTTTCCATCAATCTGGGAAGCGGTGGTGGTAGTGCCACTTCGGCTGCAGAATCAGCTATCTCCAGACTGGACAATGCCCTGGATTCAGTGGCAGACATCCGCGCCAGCCTGGGTGCCCTGCAAAACCGTTTTGAGTCCACCATCGCCAACCTGACCAACGTGTCGGAAAACACCTCCGCCGCCCGGTCACAGATCATGGATGCCGACATCGCTGCCGAAACGGCTGCTCTGACGCGCAACTCCATTCTGCAACAAGCTGGTACTGCGATTCTGTCCCAGGCCAACCAGCAACCCCAGCTCGCCTTGCAACTGTTGGGATAGTCCTGGCCGCGGACGAGGGTTTCAAGGGGTTGGGTTGGCCCCTTAAAAAGAACAGCCCAGAACGATCCACGGAAGGATCGAGCGAGACAACAATCAATGGAGCTTTTGAAGAAGAAGGAGTACTGAATCATGGCTTTTGCAATCAATACAAATGTGGCCTCCCTGAACGCCCAGCGCAATCTGATGAAGTCGACCAACGCACTGGGAACCACTTTCGAACGTCTCTCTTCCGGACTGCGTATCAACAGCGCCAAGGATGACGCGGCGGGGCTCTCCATTTCCACCCGGATGACAGCCCAAATCCGCGGAACCAACCAGGCCGTCCGTAACGCAAACGATGCTATTTCTCTTATGCAGGTCGCAGAAGGTGCTTTGGACGAGACCTCCAACGCGCTGCAACGGATCCGGGAACTTGCAGTGCAGGCGGCCAACGATACTTACATCGATTCCGACCGCAACGACATGCAGGATGAAGTCAATCAGTTGCTCAGCGAAATCGACCGTATCGCCACCACAACCGAGTTTAATGACACGCTGCTTCTGAGCGGATTCACCGGCAAGGATTTTCATGTTGGAGCCGATGCCGGTCAAACCATTCAGGTCAGCATTGACAACGCCACCACCGCCTCTTTGATCAGCAATGGTGGTTCCGATGTCATCGTCAGCAATCAACAGAGCGCCAACGCCACCATCACCAGGATCGACAACGCCCTGGATTCGGTGTCTGACATTCGTGCCGGTCTCGGCGCCCTGCAGAATCGTTTTGAGTCTACTATCGCCAACCTGACCAACGTCTCCGAAAACACCTCGGCGGCCCGGTCTGCGATCATGGATGCGGACATCGCTGCTGAAACAGCTGCTCTGACCCGCAACTCCATCTTGCAGCAAGCTGGTACGGCGATTTTGGCCCAAGCCAATCAGCAGCCCCAGTTGGCTTTGCAGCTCCTGGTGTAGTAGGGCAACAGGTTCGTGACCATGGGACCGGGCCGGTCCCTTGAAAAGAAAGGCCCACGACCATCCAAGGAAGGAAGAAAACGGCAATCTGCCGAAAAGGAACACCAAGGAGACTCAACTCATGGCTTTATCAATCACCACCAATGTGGCATCCCTGAATGCTCAGCGTAACCTGGGTAAGGCTACCAGCGCTCTGGGAACCACGTTTGAAAGACTCTCTTCCGGACTGCGCATCAACAGCGCCAAGGACGATGCAGCGGGTTTGTCCATCTCCACCCGGATGACAGCTCAGATCCGAGGCACCAACCAAGCCGTACGCAACGCCAACGACGCCATCTCTCTGATGCAGGTGGCTGAAGGGGCTCTGGAAGAGACTGAAAGTGCTCTACAGCGCATCCGGGAACTCGCGGTGCAGTCGGCGAATGACACTTACACCGACGAAGACCGCATGGATATGCAGGCTGAGATGGATCAGCTGTTGGCGGAAATCGATCGGATCTCTTCCGACACGCAGTTTAACGACACTGGTCTGCTCAGTGGTGGTTTTTCCGCCGGAAAAACCTTCCACGTGGGCGCCGATGCCGACCAGACCATCATCGTTTCCATCGCTCTGGTGGACACCGATAATCTGGGTGCGCTTTCCACCAACGGCAACATCATCGGTGGCGGCTCTCTGACCAACCATGTTGGTACCGGTATCAGCACCCAGACCCAGGCCAACTCGATGATCACCATCGTCGATGGCGCCATCGACCAGATTTCCGACATTCGCTCGGAGCTGGGCGCGCTGCAAAACCGTTTCGCATCGACCGTCAACAACCTGACCAACGTTTCCGAAAACACTTCGGCAGCACGGTCGCAGATCATGGATGCGGACATCGCTTCTGAAACAGCGGCTCTGACCCGCAACTCCATCCTGCAGCAGGCTGGAACGGCCATCCTGGCCCAGGCCAATCAGCAACCCCAGCTCGCCTTGCAGCTGCTGGGATAGGCCAAAAGCCAAGCAACATCGCTTAATCGCGGGTTAGGGTTGGCCCGGTTACAACGAACAACCCAAGTTTATCCAAGGAAGGAAACAATTCACGGAATTTGAGGAAGTTCCGTTAAAGGAGAAAGAATCATGGGATTCTCAATCAATACCAACGTTGCGTCCCTGAACGCTCAACGCAACTTGATGAAAAGCACCAACGCCCTGGGAACCACCTATCAAAGGCTTTCCTCGGGTCTACGTATCAACAGCGCCAAAGACGATGCGGCCGGTCTCTCCATCTCCACCCGGATGACCGCTCAAATCCGAGGCATCAATCAGGCGGTACGCAACGCCAACGACTCCATCTCCCTGGTGCAGGTTGCCGAAGGGGCGCTGGATGAAACCACCAACTCTCTGCAACGGATCCGTGAACTGGCTGTTCAGGCGGCGAACGATACCCTGACCGCCGGTGACCGGGAAGATATCCAGAAGGAGATGCACGAGCTGGTGGCTGAGATCCAACGGATCTCCACCACCACGGAGTTTAACGATCAATCCTTGCTTCAAGGCAGCTATGCTGCTGGTAAAACCATGCACGTCGGTGCCGATGCCGGCCAGACGATCACGGTTTCCATCACCAACGTGAGTGTCGGTGCCCTGGGTGTCAACTCTACCCAAGGCGGGGTCTTCATCTACAGTGCCACCCATACCGATGCCAGCATGCAGATTGATGCCAACTCGGTGATCAACGTGGTGGATGCAGCCCTTGATTCGGTAGCCGATATCCGTGCCCAGCTGGGTTCCTATCAAAACCGTTTTGAGTCTGTCATCACCAATCTGACCAACGTGTCGGAAAACACCTCCGCCGCCAGAAGTCAGATCATGGATGCTGACATAGCCTCTGAAACTGCCAACCTGACCAAGAACGCCATCCTGCAGCAAGCCGGTGTGGCAATCCTGTCCCAGGCCAATCAGCAGCCTCAGTTGGCTCTGCAGCTCCTCTCATAAGGCGAAAGCACATTTGAGCATCATCTCGCCTGACAGGAGGGCAGTACCATGAGTGAAGTCACCGGAAGGGTTGGTCCCGTCCCGGTGGAATACAAGGATAGAGTCAGTTCCGCCGAGGTTCGGCAACGTGTCATCAATCGCGGTGGTGGTGGGGATTATCCCCGGAAGGCCAAAGAGGTCCATGAGGCCGCTCAGCAAAAGCAGAAGGAAAAGGGGGATTCCCCCTCTGCAGCGGTCTCATCGGATACTCTGACCAAGGAGATAAACCACCCGCTCAGCCGTTCCAACTCGCTGCGTTTCAGTATGGACCAAGAGTTGAAACAGGTGGTGGTAAGCGTCGTTGATAAGGATACCGACAGCGTGATCCGCCAAATTCCAGATGAACAGATGCTTGATCTAGCCAAGCAGATGCGTGATCTGGAAGGTGTGTTGTTGAACACCAGGGTTTAACCGCCCAACCTAGCCGGCGGCTCGGAAATCATCCCGAGCCGCCGGTTGTCATTCAGCCCCCCGCTCTTCACCCCACCGGACCTTGATCCAGCCAGACCTTGATCCAGCCAGACCTTGATCCAGCCAGACCTTGATCCAGCCAGACTTTAATCCACCCAGGCTTTTTTCCAGCCAAACCATCACGCCTCAGAGCCTCGCCCCCGTATAGTCAGCCTGATGCGAGGCGGCACTATCCTTTCATAAAACCCCGATCCCACTCTGATTTGGTTGTTTATGCACCAGAGAGGCGCTTGGTTCAGTCAAAAACAGCTGAAACAGGCCGGTTTTGCTTCCCTCAAACCCATCCAATTGTATGGCGATAAAATGTCCAGCCATTTTGTGACCGGTGACAGGAAGCCCCGTTCAGCCTGGTTCCCCTCACCCAGATCCTGCGCGCCTCTTTCCCTCCCGTTTTACAGCCAAAACCGAGCCCGCCTCCCTTGCCCGGGCTGGGTGGTTTTTATAGGCTCTTCCCTTCAGGTGAGTGGACCCGTCTCAACATCGTGAGAAGGGTTTCCTGCCTCCCGGACACCTCTCCCCCGGCAAGCCTGCCCCCCCTCTCCACTTGAACTGATCCGGTTTCAAATTCAGATAAATTTCACTTTTATCTCAAGTCCCCCATCCATACACCGATAAAGAGAGTAGGCATTTTGTACCCCACGACTTGAACAGGGCTTGATCGGGTTCATTTTCGTTTTTTGCAAGTGTGATGCATTTTTCACTCAAGGTGGGTCAATAATGGCCGAAAAGAGATTAAGGGGAAAAACAACAATGAACTGACAGCCGCACCCGTCCCCCCCTTCGGCAACTGATTCAATAACAAAGGAAAAGGATCCATCCCACCCAAGAGAGATGAAAATATCACCGGAGCTGCCCATCAAGAGGTAAACCGGAAACACCATACCGACCCCAAAGGATCCCAACCCCAAGGGCCACCATAACAAGCTGTCAAACAAGATCCGATCAACACGTAGCCGTATGACTCCCCCAAGGGGGAACGCAAGCTGGTATCAGGAGAAAACAATGGCTCTTTCCACCAAATATTACGTCGCCGCCTTAAATGCCCGCCGGGAGCTGCATACCCCGGGGGTAAAGGCCCTCTCTCGGCTCACCTCCGGTAGAGCGCCGTTGCATGTGCCTTCGGAAGATGCTGCGGGCATGGCCTTCGTCAACAGTATGGCCCGAAAAATCCGCGATATGAACGGCCCCATCCGGGAGGTCAATGACGGTATTTCCATGGCCCAAGTGGCTGAAAATGCCTTGAAGGAGACCTCCCAGGCCCTCCAGCGGATTCGGGATTTGATGGTAGAGAAGGATTCTGCCAGCCCGGACAACTCTGAGGCGATTCAAAATGATATTGCCCGGATGGTAGCCCAGATTGAACAGATTGCCGATGGGGCGCAGTTCAACGGCCAACCCCTGCTCCAGGGCAATGTGAATGACTTGACCTTACCTGTGGGTGGCTTTGAGGATCCCAACCTGACCCTGACCATTCCCCGGGCCGATCTGACGGCGTTGGGGCTTGATGCGGATCCGGCCAACGAAGCCTGGGAGGAGGGGGCCGACGATCCATCCCCTGCCAACCCTCAAAATCTGGCTGCGGTGGATGGCGCCTTGGATTATGTCCAGGGGATGCGCTCCGACCTGCAAGAGGTGTTGAGCCGTATCGGTGAAGTGATGGAAAAAAGCACCCAGGCGCCCGCTCCCAGGGATCCCATGGCCCTGCCCGTCATGGACAATGATCGCGCTGCGGGTTCCGCAGATCAAACCCGGGAGGCCATTCTCGACCGCCCCCACTCAGCCCTGCAAGCCCAGGCCAACCAGGATAACGACGTCTCCCAAAAGCTCCTCTCCTGATTCATGGCCTTTTTGCCAACCCCCCTCTCCCAGGCAACCGGGAGAGGGGAGCAATGGCAATCATCACTGTGATTCCGAATAAAAAGGCCTCATCGGTCCTACCATATATATAGAAAGGCCACCCCCCCTATATATAGAAAGGCCACCCCCCCTCCATATGGAAAAGCCACCCCCCTTCACTCCCAACCCTGAAAGCTTGAGAAGTGGCCAATATAAGGTATGCGAGTGGGGTGGGTATCATCTCCCCTATCCGAGAACTAACGCCGCCCGCTCTTCCTTCGACGGGTGTCGGCCAGACCCGACTCCTTGATTTTGGCCAGGATGCGTTTATGCAGGAGGGGATTGCCTGCCACCACGTCCCCGGAAACCATATAGTTCTTATTTCCCTCAAAATCGCTGAGGAAGCCACCAGCCTCCAGCAGAATCAAACCACCAGCCGCCAAATCCCAAGGGGCCAGCCCCGTCTCCCAAAAGCCGTCCAACCGGCCATCCGCCGTATAGACCAGATCCAAAGCGGCACTGCCTCCCCGGCGAATATCTCCGCAAGCCATAAATAAAGATTCAAAGCAGGCCATGAAAGGGGGGAGGGAATCCTTGTCCCGAAATGGAAAGGCGGTGGCGAGCAGGGCTGATGACAGGCTTTGTCGCCCGCCCACCCGAATGCGCCGATCATTGAGAAAAGCCCCCCGGCCCCGCTCGGCGGTGAAGAGTTCGTTGCGGATAGGATCGTACACCACCCCGATCTCAATCTCCGAACCCCGGGCCAAGGCAATGGAGATGGCAAAGTGGGGAACCCCCTGCAAAAAGTTGGTGGTGCCGTCGATGGGGTCGATAATCCAATAATAGTCACTCTCCTCCCCGTGGGCACCGCTCTCCTCTGCCAACACCCCATATTCGGGGTAGCCCCGCTGAAGATGAAACAGCAGCTCCTTTTCCACCTCCATGTCGGCATTGGTGACAAAATCTGCCGCCCCCTTTTGGGTCACCTGTAGTTGATGACGGCGATCAAAGTGACGCAAGACCATGGCCCCGGCTTTCAAGACTGCACGGGTAGCCACATTCAGGGTGGGGGAAAAGTTCATTGGTACCTATGGATCCAGATGGAGGTTTAAACCTGGATTCGGCGGTCGGGCGTGCATACATGCCGCAGCCTCCTGATCCAGGTTAAAGGAGAGGGGCAAAAAGTACCATGCCCCCGCCTGAGAGTCACCGCTTCACCGGCAGAGAACGCCTCCTTGCCGGGGAACCGGAAACATTTGCCCGATATCGGGGTACATTTCTGCCATCAGGGGTATGAAAGGGGGGGTATTCCAGGGAAAGCGACCACCACAAGAGAGCCGCTAAACAAATTTTTTTCGTTGTTATTCAACACTATATAACCAACACCCCCAAAACAGGCCACACTTTTTCAAAAGCTTGGCACACCCCATGCATTAAGAGGGTATCGCAAGCAGCAGAAACACTCAAAAAGCTCCATCTTTAAGAGAAGACGACAAATGGCCATATCCGACATATTGGACATTTCCAAGCAAGGGATCTTCGTCAACCAAAGTGCCTTGATGACGGTGTCGCACAACATCGCCAACGTCAACACCGAAGGTTACTCCCGACAGTCCCTGCGCCTGGAATCCACCCCCGGAACCGGCAACACTTCCATCGGTGGTGGCGTCTCTCTGGCCCAGGTCACCCAGCAGGTGGATGCCCTGGTGGAAGGACGGTTGGAACTGGGAACCGCCGAAATCGGCAGGCTTCAATCCCGGGAACGCTATCTGCTGCTGGTTGAAGATGTTTTCAACGACATGGATGGGGACGGTTTTTCCCAACGTCTGGAGGAGTTTTTTTCCGCCTCCGACTCTTTGGCCGACAACCCCATCAACCCGGTCAGCCGCAACGAACTGATCGCCGAAGCGGACGGGCTCTCCCGTTACGTTCAAGACATGTACCAATCCTTGAGCGACATGGCCCTGCCGGTGGATGAAGAGATCAATGTCTTGATTGCCGACATTAACGAGCGCCTCTCCAATCTTCAGGAGATCAACTCTCTCATCATCTCCCAGGAGCACACCAGCCCGGCCCTGGATCTGAAAGACCAACGGCAGCAGATGATCCTGGAATTGGGCGAACTGATTGATATCACCACCGTGGAAATGGATGACGGCGGTGTGCAGATCATGACTTCCAAAGGACAGGAAGTGCTGGTGGATGCAGTCTACGCCGCTGAGCTTACCCGCTCCACCGATAACTCTGACAGCGGTTACATGGGTATCGAGATCGCTGGCAAGGAGTTTGGCAACACCGGCCTGATCTCCGGTGGTGAGCTGAAAGGCCTGCTGGAAATACGGGACGAAGTGATCCACGGCGATGACGGTCTTTTGACCAAGCTGGAAGCCATTGCCGACGAAATTCGCTTCCAGGTCAACCTGATTCACAGCCAGTCGGTCAGCGACACCATGTATACGTCGCAAACCGGGGCCTTCGATCTGGGCAACGATCTGGATGTCGCCCTCTCAAGCCTGGTCACCGACACCGACTCCACCAGCTACACCGGAGCCCCTGAAGATCTGGCCCGGGTGACGACCGGTGAGGTCACCTTCGCCTACGGCACGGACTATACCGATCTGACTCTCTCGGATCCCATCGCCATCGATGCCAGCATGAGCATTGAGGATATCCGGGACGCCATCGACGCCAGCAACGCCGTCTCAGCTGAAATCGTCGATAACAAGCTGGTCCTGACAGCCACAGAAGGGGTCTACGGGGTCACCTCCGATACCAGCGGCATACTCGCAGCCATGGGTGTCGGGGTACTTTTCACCGGCAGCGGTGCCCGGGACATGGCAGTGGAAGAGAGCCTGATGGACGATCCCAACCAGGTGGCCCTGGGTCAGATCAGTGTCGTCACCGAGGATGATGGCTCCACCACCTTGACCTATCACGATGCGGACAATCAGGGAGCGCTGGCTATCGGCGCCTTGCGGGATGACAAGTTCACCCTCTTTGGCGACACCACCACCCTGGTTTCCCACTATGCCACGGTCGTCGGCCTCCTGGGTGCTGAAATCAGCGCCAATTCGGAAGCCCTGGAGACCCAACAAGCCGCTTATTCCTTTCTACAGGATGTGCGGGAGTCGATTTCCGGGGTCTCCCTGGAAGAAGAGCTGACCGATTTAATCAAATTTCAGAGAGCCTTCCAGGCCTCCAGCAAGATGGTCACCATGGCGGATGAACTCCTCCAGACCATCGTCAGCATGATCTAACGCCTTGGAATTGGGGATTTAAAATGCGCGTCACCCAAAGTTTGCTATATCGCTCCGGATCCGATGCCCTGCAGAGCCAGTACCAGGAACTGCGGAGTGTGGAGGAGCAGACCGTCTCCGGCCAAAGGCTGAATCGTCCTTCGGATGATCCGTCGGCAGTCTACCGGCACATGATGTATTCCGCCGACCTGTCGAGCGTGGAAAGCCTGATGCGGACCACCTCCTTCGCCTCCGAGCGGCTGCAACTGGGTGAAGCCAACATCGACTCCATCCACGAGACGCTCCTGGATGCCGAAGATTTGGCCCTGCAGTACGGCAACAGCTATGTGGAAGGGGATCCGGACATCATGGCCGCCGCCTCCACCAGCGCCCTGGCCTTTTTCGAGGATATTTTGAACAACCTGAACGAGAGCCTCGACGAAATTCCCCTCTTCAGCGGCGGACGCACCATCGATCCTTATAACAAGGTGGATGTGGAGGTTCCGGATGTCCTGTTGCGCAACAACAGCGAAGGGGACTTTGTGGATGTCTCCAGCCAATACGCAGTCACCCTGGGGGAAGATTTTGCCTCAACCGACATCCCCCTGAGCTACAAAATTGCCTACCAAGCCGATGACGGATCTTTTGATGTGGATGTCAATGGTGTGGTCCAAGAGGGTGTTGCCGTGACAGAAAATGATGATGGCACCCTCACCTGGGATTTGGGCGACGGCGTCACTTTGACCGCCCAAGCGAGCCCGGAAACAGCCGATGTACTCTATTTTCAGGTCGTTCCCTCTTATCAGGGAGGCCAGGCAGACCGAGCGATTCAGTCCCTAAATGGCCGTACTCTCTCAGGAAATGTCACGGCTGACGAGTTGGTCAACGGTGTCGGCGGCGAGCAAAACATGTTCGTCGCTCTCTCCGGACTCCGGGGGGCTCTGCTCAGGGGAGATACCGAAGAAGTGCAGGCTTGGGTAGAAGAATTGCAAACAGCGACACAACAGGTATCAGACTTGCAAGGGGTTACCGGTATACGGACCAATCAAGTGGATGCGGTCTATGAAACCCTGGAAACAGATGAGGCGGCGCTCACCGAAGTACAAGCGCTCAACACCGAAGCTGACCTGTTTGATCTGTTGAGCAGTTTGGAACAAGTGACACAAAGCCTGGAGGTGATTGCCTCCACGGAACGGGAAGTGATGAACACCTCCCTCCTCGACTTCTTTTAGAAATTTCGGCTCATGAATGGAGAGATGACCATGGAGATTCACGGTACCCGTTTTGGAACTTTGGAATTCGAGGAAAACGAACTGATCCTCCTTAAGGAAGGTTTGCTCGGTTTTCCCTTAAGCCAGCGTTATCTGCTGTTTCCATATGGGGACGACTCCTCCTTTTTCTGGCTACAGTCGGTGGACGAACCGGAGATCGCCTTTATCGTGGTGAACCCCTTCGACTTTTTCACCAATCTGGAGTTTGAAGTCCAGGACGATGACGCCGCATCCATCGGCCTGAACAGGGGAGAGGATCTGGAAGTCTTCAGCCTGGTGACCATCCCCGACGGCAAGCCCGAAGAGATGCGCACCAACCTGGCAGGCCCGGTGGTAGTCAACATTCGCAATCGCCACGGCAAGCAGGTTTTGCTGAAAGAATATTCTCCGCGACAGGAGCTGATTCCTCAGGAGATGCGCGGGAAATATCTCCAGGAAGGGCAAGTCCGGAGCATTCAAAATCAGGAACACCCCGTGCGGATGGCCGCCAACGGTTAAGTAGGACCAGAAGCATAGAGATCGTCAGGAAAGGATTGAATCATGGGACTTTTTATCAATACCAACGTGGCCTCCCTCAACGCACAGCGCAACCTGCTGGGGAGCTCCAGTAAGCTCAACACCACCTTTGCCCGCCTCTCTTCGGGGCTGCGCATCAATACCGCCGGTGACGACGCTGCCGGGTTGGCCATCTCCAATCGGATGACCTCCCAGATTCGTGGCCTCACCATGGCGATCCGCAACGCCAACGACGGTATCTCCGTCTCTCAGGTGGCGGAAGGGGCCCTGGACGAAGTGTCCAACATGCTCCAGCGCATCAATGAGCTGAGTGTGCAGGCGGCCAACGCCTCCAACAGCGACGAAGATCGTGAAAGCCTCCAGGAAGAGGTTTCCCAGCTCCTGGCTGAGATCGAGCGTGTCGCCCAGGAGACCGAGTTCAACAACTGGCCGATGCTCAATGGTGAAACCGAGCCCCTCATCTTCCAGGTGGGTGCCCGTGAAGACCAGACCATCACCGTCAATCTGGCCGACGCGACGGCAGAAGTGCTCATGGCCCAGGATGTCCTGGCTGATCCCAACAGTGACGAAAGTGTCACCAATCCAGCCATTGCCGGCATGAAAATCAAAGCCCCGGATCCGGCACTCTCAGGGTCGAGCCTCTTCGACTCCGAACACGCCACCATGATCAATGCCGTGGCCAATGCGGACACCACCTCTACCGCGCCGTCGACGACCCTCTCTGACGATGTGGCCGACAACATGGCGACCGCCGTTGGTGCCAGCACCGCTGCAGTGACCGCTCTGGATGCCGCCATCGCCACGCCGGACGCCAACGTGACCGCCATCCAAGCCCTGGGGACCACCCCCACGGTGACCGAAGTTTCCGACGCCCTGACCGGTGTCGTGGGTCTGGCTGCCGGCGATCAAACCACCGTGGCTGCCGCTGCCGTCTCCGGTACAGCCGCTGGTGACGATGCCGACACCCTGGCTGCGGCCCTGATGGCTGCGGACTCTTCCGCCACCCTGACCACGGCCCAGGCCACCACCATCGCCACCGCTGCCCTGGCCGCCTTCGGGCTCTCCACGGACGGCGAAACCGAGATCGTCGGTGGCGGCAGCCAGGATGCGGTCGTCGCTTCCCTGCTCGCCGAAGATATCACTGCAGCCGATGCCACCGTGGCGGCTGATGACGCCCGGGTGCTGGCTGCTGCGGCTTATAGCGCCTCCCAGACCGACACCAACTATACCACCCTGACCGATGAGGTGGCCGGTGCTGCCACCACCAGCGATGTGGTGGACGATGCCGTCACCGACGGCACCACCGTCGAGGATGTCCCGGTGGGCAACATTATCCTGGTGATCGCAGCGTATGATGAAGCCATCGCCAACGGTAACGATATCGAGACCATCGCCCAAGCGGCCATGGATGCCGATCAGAGTGGCAATCTCACCCTGGAGGAGGCCAAAATCATCGCCGCCGCCGGTGTGGCTGCCGCCGCTTCCGGTGGAACCGTTGCGACTTCCTCCACCGCCAGCACCAACATGGCCCGCGTGCTCAACGCCCGGGATGCCGCGGTCCAGGCCGCTTCCAAGCCCACCCCCGGCGACTATGTCACGGTGCCCGAGTGGCTGATCGACACCAGTGGTTCCAATACGTTTCCCCCGGATCCCCTGGTGGACATCACCGGTGCGTCGATCCCCACGGATCCCACACTGCCCTTCGATCCTCCTTCCACGGACAGCACCAACCCGCCGTTGGATGGTCAGCAGGCTGCAGCGCGGATGCTGGATATCATGTCCCTGGCCATTGATCGGGTCTCTTCCACCCGGGCAGAACTGGGTGCGATTCAAAACCGCTTTGATGCCAACATTGCCAACCTTTCCAACGTGGTTGAAAATGTTTCAGCAGCCCGCTCACGGATCATGGATGCCGATATCGCCGAGGAGACAGCCAATCTCACCAAATATTCCATCATCCAACAGGCCGCAACCGCCGTGCTGGCCCAGGCCAATCAACAGCCGCAACTCGCTTTACAGCTACTCCAGTAAAGCGCCCCGGTAGAGGCTCCACTCCCCCCGTGGTGGGGTCTCTACCGAAACAGGTCATCAGGCAACCTGGTCATTTTTGCCTGTTTGGTGCATGGGGAGGCATTTTTCTCCCCTCAAAAAGGTCGAAAAAACTCTTTATCGGGCAAAATAGTGGGATGTTTTTGACGAATCATTGCATTTATCGCTTTTTTAAAACGCTGAAAGATTGGTATGCTTCATGCGTAGTATTAACCCTAATCAGGTAACGTCCCCCGAGCCTCCCGCACACTGGGCGGCCTGGGCCCAAACCGACAGTCCGGACCAACAAATCGCTGTCTGGCTGGGACAAGGCACTTTCGGAGAGATGACGATGGAAATACATGGTACCCGTTTTGGTACATTGGAGTTTAACGGGGACGAAGTCATTCTTCTGGAAGAGGGCTTGCTGGGATTTCCCTTAAGCAAACGATATTTGATGTTTCCATACTCCGACGACTCCTCTTTTTTCTGGCTGCAATCGGTGGATGAACCGGAAATCGCATTTATCGTGATCAACCCATTTGAATTTTTTTCCAACCTGGAATTCTCCATCGGCGACGATGACGCCATCGCCCTGGAGCTGGAAAGAAGTGAAGATGTGGAAGTGTTTTCCCTGGTAACCATCCCCGACGGCAAGCCTGAGGAGATGCGTACCAATCTGGCAGGACCGGTGGTGGTCAATGCGGCCAACCGCAGAGGGCGGCAGATTCTTTTAAAGGAATACTCCCCCCGGCAGCCACTGATTCCCAACCAGATGAAAGAGGAAGTACAGCTGCTGTCACGCAAGGATTCCAACGGCTAGGATCCACCAGAGAAAGAATGCTTCGTCAGCACCTCCAGGGGTGATATCGATAACAGGTTGAATCAGGACGGTTTTTTACCGCCGACCGAGCCACAAACGTAAGGATCGAGCCATGCCGCTCTTTATTAACACCAATATAGCTTCTCTGAACGCTCAGCGGGTTCTGGACCGCTCCACGTCGGCTCTGGGTCAATCCTTTGCCCGACTGGCTTCCGGCCTACGAATCAACTCCGCCAAAGACGACGCGGCAGGGCTCGCCATCTCCACCCGGATGACCTCCCAGGTTCGGGGGCTCAATCAGGCGATCCGCAACACCAACGACGGCATCTCCCTGTTGCAGGTGGCTGAAGGGGCTCTGGACGAAACCACCAACGCCCTGCAACGTATCCGGGAGCTGGCGGTACAGGCGGCCAACGAGACCTACAACTCTTCCGACCGGGCCGATCTCCAGCTGGAAGTCGATCAGCTGCTTTCGGAAATCCAACGCATCTCCACCCAGGTGGAATTCAACAATCAGACGCTCTTGAGCGGTGGTTATGCGGGTGCGGTGTTTCAGGTGGGCAACCGGCAGGACCAGACCATTGCGGTCACCATCGACAATGCCCTGCCTTCGGCCCTGCTCTCCATCGGGCGCTATACCGAAGCCTCCATCGCGGCGGGTTCCGTACCCCGGGTGGACATCACCACCTTTTCCGCTGCGGGCAGCGCCTTGTCCCAGCTCACCAACGCCCTGGATAGTGTCACCGATATTCGGGCCAACCTCGGCGCCATGCAAAACCGCTTCGAGTCTACGGTAGCGAACCTGACCAACGTTGTAGAAAACATCTCGGCTGCCCGCTCCCGTATTATGGACGCGGACATCGCGGCCGAAACGGCAAATCTGACCCGCAACTCCATTTTGCAACAGGCTGGCACCGCCGTATTGGCACAAGCCAATCAGCAGCCTCAGCTTGCCCTACAGCTTCTTGGATAGCCCAGAGCTTCCAGAAGGGGATAAATCATGCCTTTGTTTATCAACACCAATATCGCGTCTCTGAACGCCCAGCGGGTTTTGGACCGCTCCACGTCAGCTTTGGGGCAATCCTTCGCTCGTCTCGCGTCCGGTCTGCGGATCAATTCCGCGAAAGACGACGCGGCGGGGCTGGCTATCTCCACCCGGATGACCTCTCAGATTCGGGGGCTCAATCAGGCGATCCGCAACACCAACGACGGCATCTCCCTGTTGCAGGTGGCTGAAGGGGCTCTGGACGAAACCACCAACGCCCTGCAACGTATCCGGGAGCTGGCGGTACAGGCGGCCAACGAGACCTACAACTCTTCCGACCGGGCCGATCTCCAGCTGGAAGTCGATCAGCTGCTTTCGGAAATCCAACGCATCTCCACCCAGGTGGAATTCAACAATCAGACGCTCTTGAGCGGTGGTTATGCGGGTGCGGTGTTTCAGGTGGGCAACCGGCAGGACCAGACCATTGCGGTCACCATCGACAATGCCCTGCCTTCGGCCCTGCTCTCCACCGGACGCTACACCGAGGCCTCCATTATCGCTGGCACTGCACCCCGGGTGGACATCACCACCTTTTCCGCTGCGGGCAGCGCCTTGACCCAGCTCACCAACGCTCTGGACAGCGTCACCGACATCCGGGCCAACCTGGGTGCCATGCAAAACCGCTTCGAGTCCACGGTAGCGAACCTGACCAACGTGGTGGAAAATATTTCCGCCGCCCGCTCCCGGATCATGGATGCCGATATCGCGGCCGAAACCGCCAACCTGACCCGCAACTCCATTTTGCAACAGGCCGGTACCGCTGTTTTGGCCCAAGCCAACCAGCAGCCCCAGCTCGCGCTACAACTATTGGGTCAGTAAGGTATTAAATTTCAAGACAAAAACCTGCTACAAAGGGGTTAAGCGCAACCAGGTCGGATTCCAAATGGTCACAACGCCCTGAGCGGATTCAAGGCTTCAGTTGAACGACCGGAGGGAAAGAGTTCCAGACAAACGAATGAATGGGACTCCCGGATAGACCGGGGAACGCTGGGAAAAAACCGAATAAGCTTCAGGGAGATAAAAATAGGCTAAAGTCAGAAACGAAAATGGCCGAAACGAACGTAGGGAAACCATTGATCGGAAGAAACAAGAACACGGCGAAACCCTTGGCGCCCTGTTTAAAGCAACAACCGATCAAAAAAATCTCGCGAACGATGAGGTGATTTCATGGAAGGCTTTGCGATTCCAAATCTGAAAATAGCCCCTTCGGAAAAAACCGAAGGCTATCCCCTGCCAGGCCACAGCTCTCTGGCTAAAAAGGCTGTTATCAAACCGGAAACAGCCGTACCTCCCCCAAAAAAAGGGGAGTCCTCCTCCAATTCGATGGACAAGGAGGGGCGTCAGGAAGCAAAATTGCTACTCGACCTGGTGGATGAGGTCAACCAGACCCTGAACAAGTTTACCTCTTTGAGGTTTACCGTGGATCAGGAGCTGGAAGAAACCATCATCCGGGTGGTGGACAGCAATACCAAAGAAGTGGTGCGACAGATACCCAGCGATGAAATGATCGACCTGGCCAAACGCATGCAGACTCTGGACGGTGGCATCATCGATGCCACAGCCTAAGTGCTGTATCAAAAAAGTCAGGCGAGGAGGTTGATATGAGCGTCGGTTCAGTGACATTTGGTGGTTTGGCCAGTGGTCTGCCAGCAGACATCGTCTCCCAGTTGATGGAAGCCCAGACCTATCGTCTGGACGCCATGGAAGACAAAGAGGACACCTATAACGATCAGAAGGATGCTTTTTCCGAACTGGAAACCCTTCTGAAAACACTGGAGACCACCTCCAGCAGCTTGCAGGCGGCGTCCACCTTTACGCCCCACACCTCCACCAGCTCCGACACCGACACCATCGCCGTCTCGGCTGACAGCGATGCGTCGGAGAGCGTCCACACCATTTCGGTGGAAAATCTCGCCACCAATCAGACCGCGGTGATGGCCATTGGTGGAGATGCCGCCGACCCCAACACCGGTACCGGTGTGGCCGATGGTGCCGAGGTGGTTACCGACGGCACCACGACCTTTACCTTCGATTACAACGGCACCACCTACGACATTTCCGCCAGCCTCACCGATGGCGATGGTTTGACGGAAATCGCAAGCTACATCAATGAGCTGGACTTCAGCGCCGACGGTGATGGCGTGGTCGCCTCAGTGATGAGCGACGGCACCAACGAGCGCCTGGTGCTCACCGCCCAGGACAGCGGCGAAAACAGCGGTGCCCAGCGAATCACCAACATCACCCTGGATGTCGATTTCGACACCGATGGCGATGCCACTGGTGATGTGACCCTCTCCACCGGCGACTTTGCCAACGGCATCGACGCTGAAGATGCCGAGTTCACCGTGGACGGCGTTTCCGTTACCTCTACCAGCAACAGCGTCAGCGACGTCATCGAAGGGGTCACCCTCACTCTTCTGGACGACAACAGCGGCGCGGGTACCGCTGACGTGACCATCAGCGTCAGCAACGACACCTCCAGCCTCACATCCACCCTGGACAGCTTTGTCAGTGCCTATAATAGTGTCATCGAATATATCAACAGCGAAAAGGAAGGGGCCTTTTCCGGAGAATCTCTGACCCGTTCCATCATCTCTCAGATGCGTTCGGTGCTCAACACCTCCACCAGCCTGGATGATGGCAGTGGCGACGACCTGAGCCCCTATTCGATGCTGGCGGAAATCGGCCTCAGAACCGACTCGGAAGATGGGACCATCAGCTTTGACAGCTCTACCTTAAGCGATGTTCTGTCGGATAATTTCGAAGCTGTGGCGGCTATTTTTACCAATTCCCTCTCCGACGGCGACGCCGGCAACGAGGGTGTAGCCCACCGCATGGCGGACCTGATGGACGCCATCACCGACTATACCGACGGCTCCCTCACCGGCCGCCTGGACGGCATTGAAGACCGTCTGGACTCCATCGCCGATCAGATTGAACGGGAAGAGGAGCGCCTCATCACCATCGAGGAGCGCATGACCCTCAAGTTTGCCAGCCTTGAACAGCTGGTCAACAGCATGAACGGGGCAGCGGGATCCCTGGAATCCACCATCGCGAGTCTCCAAGCCTGATTGTTGGTCTGCTTATTGCAAGCCTTGAAGAAAGTCATACCCAGCTTTGCAAGGGGGGATCGTTGTTGATGACAGCGGTCTATTTCTTCAGCATCATAAAGGTTTGCAGGAAAGACACGCATCATGGAGATCAAAGCCGCAGAAGCCGATCCGGCAGCCCCGGATCAACTGTCCCAGCTGGATATCCTGATCCAACTCTATGAAGGGGGGATCAACTTTCTGGAACAGGCCATCACTGCCTGTGAAGCCGGGGAAACGGAAACGTTCAAATCCTTTCTTGAGCGGGGACGGCGCATCATCGAAGAGTTCAAAAAAACCCTGAACTTCGATGAGGGTGGGCAGGTTCCAGCCCAGTTGAACGACCTATACGACTTTATGCTCGACAGCCTGACCCAGGCCGATCTGACCCACGATACCCTCTACATCCGCCGGGTGATAGAGCAACTTCAGGTATTGTTGGACGGTTGGCGGGGCGTACAGAATGCCAACAGCGGAAAATGAGGCACCATGTCCTACGGCCTAAGAAGCTATAAAACCTCACGGGCGCACACCGCCTCCCGGGAAGATCTGCTGATTCTCCTGTATGAAGGTGCGATTCGCTTTCTGGAGCGCTCCATCGCCGAAAAAGAGGCTGGAGAACTCAGTGCCCACAAGATGTCCCTCAGGCGCGGTCTCTGCATCATTGCCGAGCTGCAAAACACCCTGGATTTCCAGGAAGGTGGGGATCTCGCACTACAACTCTTCGAGCTCTACGGCTTCATGCTCGACCGCCTCACCAAAGCCAATCTCACCCAGGATGTCTCCCACATCCAAAAGGTGATTCGTCACCTTACGACCCTCCTGGAAGGGTGGCGGGAAGCGGTACGCCAGGTCAAAAAAGACGGACTGCCCGGACAACAACCGGCAGCCACCGCGCCCATCGACCCGGCCAACCCCCCAACCCTGCGGGTGAGCGCTCTCTAGAATCCAACAGGATCATTGCCAGCATGTAGGATGCGGTGAGCCGTGCGAACCGCATCAACCAAGCTACAGCTGCCAAACTTTTCACCAACAAACACGCCCCAAACTGGACGGATCAGCGCTCTCCCATGGAAAAAACCATCACCACCCTGGAACGCCTCTTCGAGCAGCTGAATGATCTGGAATCCCTGGAATCTGCGGAAATAGACAAAATCGCCGGGGAGTGGAACAGCGCCATGGAAAAGCTCACTCAAAAGAGCGCCAGCCATGTCCGTGGGGCAGGGGATGCCCAACTCCGGGAACGCCTCACCGCCATCATGAAGCGACTGCCTGACGTTCAGGAAGGGTTGGAAAAATCCAAATCCCAGGTAGCCCGGCAAATTTTCGCTGAAAAAAGACGCTTCAACACCATCAAAGGCAGCTTTGACAACTTCGACAACCAAGGGCGCGCCCGCCAGGGACGCCTACTACGCAAAAAAGCCTGACCACCCGCGCTTTACCCGCCGCAACTGACAATTTCCTGACATTCCAAAGCCAACAAACCGATACCTCTGCTCATTTTATTATAGGCATTCGAATCAAGAAGTTGGACATATGCCGTTGCACTTTTGCCGTCATTCCCGCGAATGCGGGAATCCAGGGCCTCTGACTTTGAAATTGACACCACCGGTTCCGTCATTCCCGCGAATGCGGGAATCCAGGGGGTCTGGCGCGAACCTTTCCAAATCTTGCATCACTTTCAGCAAAATACCGGCCTTTCTTGAAGATTTGGTTTTTCCTTGAGGGCAATCATCAGCTCCCTGGGTCCCCGCCTTCGCGGGGATGACGAGTCAGGGAAGAGTGTCCAATTTTGAGATAGAACTGCTATAGAAGCATGGGTGCTTGTCCTGACCAAAATCATCCCTCACGCCATTTATCCATGCGACGGCGATCCCGTTTGGTGGGGCGACCACCCTGAAAGTCCGGTGCCACAGGCTGGTTTTTAATCTGAATAGCCAAAATCTCCCGGGCTTCGCGGCTGGCCTTGGTCTCCTTATAGAGCTTGGCCGCCTCCTTGCCGGAACCCCGACGGCTGGAGAGTTCCACCACTTCCACCAGGTAAGTGTAGGGAGCTTTGCGAATTTCCAACCGATCCCCAACCTTAAGCTGTCGCCCCGGTTTAGCCCGAACCCGACCCAAATTCACCTTGCCCCCTTTGATCGCCTCTGCAGCCAAAGATCGGGTTTTGAAAAAACGAGCCGCCCAAAGCCATTTATCGAGACGGGGGAACTCATCGTCTTTTTTGCTCTCTTTCCGGGCCATCTGTTTCTCCCTTCCACGATCCTTGTTGATACGAGGTCAAGTTCACAATCTGAGGTCAAGTTCACAATCTGAGTCAAAAACAAAATCAAAGAAAAAAGCAAAACCGTGGGGGCTCGCCCCCACACCCCCGGGGGGTTGTAAATCAAAGGATTAAGATCAAAATCAAAGGATTAAGATCAAAATCAAAGGATTAAGATCAAAATCAAAGGATTAAGATCAAAAGACAGACCTTGGGGGGAAAGAATTCCCCCCAATCCCCCCCATCTTTTTTTTTAATAGTTAAAACCTGATACCCTCCAACACCTGCCGCAATTTGGCCTCAATTCCAGCAATAGCCGTCGCCCGCATCCTTGCATTCTGCGCCAACACATCCAACTCAGCCACCATCTGAGTGACATCAATAGCCACCCCCGAAGCCCCCCCACACACCTGACTCACCTCTAAAACCTTTTGACTCAAATCACCAATCTCACCCGAAAGAGCCGCCATACCACCAATCGTATCCGAAAGAACCGCCGAAACCCCCTCCACCTGGTCCGAAGCCTGAACCATCCCCCCACTATACGCCGCCATATCCCGGGTAACCCCCCCAGCCTCCTCCATAACCTGAGCCATGGAAGCCGTAATGGCAGATACACTCTCC